>JAMOTU010000242.1 GCA_027062165.1 Candidatus Altimarinota bacterium | reverse complement strand
TGGAGTAAAAAAATATCAATTCTTAACTGAAAAAGAAAAAAAACTTATAGATCAATTTTTAAACAAATTTTTCAAAAAACTTTACAAATATGATTTAGAAACACAAATTAAAAAACTCCAAAAAATAATTAACAAAATAGATACTATATTACCTAAATTTGAAAATCTAGCAAATCAAACAAAATCTCAAAAATATACAAAAATAGTAGATCTTTTATTATATCTAAAAGAAAAAATTTCTAAACAAATTAGTCTACTACAAATAAATCTAGAGGCTATCAAAACTGAAAGTGGAGAATAAAAAATTTAAAGTTAATATCCAATAAATGAAATCCGTTATATGAATAATCTGACCTACTGCTAGCTGAAAAGACACAGTAGCAACATATATTTCCCACAAATTAAATATTCCTCTTTATCAAATTAGTCAACCTTTGAAAGAAATTGCTAAACAGAGAAATATTCCTATAACAAGAGAAAATTTAATAAAACTTTGAAGAGAATTAGCGCAAAAATATTGAGATGAATATTTAGCAAAATATTTAGTAGAAAATGCAAAAGAAAACAAATTAATTTTAGTATGAATGAGACAATTATGACAACTTGAGCGGTTAAAAAATCATACAAATTTTATATTAATATGAGTGGATGCCAATCCTTTATTTAGATTTGAAAGAATTTTAAAAAGAAATAAACCTTGAGATCCCAAAACTTTTGAAGAATTTTTAAAATTAGAACAAAAAGACAATTGAGAATCAGTTCAAAAAATTTCAGAATGTATGAAACAAGTAGATTTTTTAATCAAAAACGAATGAAGTTTAGAGCAACTATATAAAAAGGTTGACGAAGTTTTAGAAAAGATTAATTTTTAACTATGAGCGACATAGAATTTTGGAAAAATCCTCAAATAGCCAAGCAATATATTACTCTAGCAAAAGAAGATTATATAAAAGAAGAGTTAGCTATATCACGATTAAAAAAAAGAATTAGAAAATCTAAATCTTCATAATAAAAAAATAATAGATTTATGATGCGGCAACTGATACTTCACCAATAAATTATTCTATTGAGTTAAAAATTTTGCCGAAATTGTTTGAGTAGATTTTTCAGAACACTTACTAAAATATGCTAAAACACACTATAATTACTTTACATTTTTACTTCATGATTTAAGAAAACCTTTTCCTAACAAATATAACAATTATTTTGATCTAGCAATATCTATTAGTGTGCTAATGGATAAAGCACCTTTTGACAACTTAAACATTAATTATATAAATTATATATAAAATCAATTATATTTTGATTTTTTATACCTTCTATATTTCATCAACTAAACTCATCTAAACTTAAAACATATTTCGGATAACTATTCTTTAATTTCATAAGAGGACCAATTCCCCTATTTTTTAACTTCTTCATCAGTCAATAAATAACAAACTTGTATAAACATTTTATCATTTCATTTTTCACATACAAAATCTATCTCAGAATTTCATAACTCTCATACATATACTTTCCATCAATTTGATATCAAATTTATGTAAACAATATTTTCTAATATCCCTGATATATCTAAACTATTAAATCATCAAACAAGCGAATTTCTAATTCAAATATTCTCAAAAAAAATACTTACTTTTTACTTCAAATAACTTTTTTCATTTTAAATCAAACCTTTTAACTTCATCTATTAAAAAAAGCATATTTTAAATAAGTCAAATAATCTAAAACAGTATTAACCGAAATTTCAATTTTTTGAGATTTTAAGTAATCTGAAATTCTTTTAGCAGAAAAAATATTTCCTATATTTTTAGACAAAAATATCAAAAGATTTTGAAAAAAATTTACATTTCTAATTTTAAATCTTCTAATAATATCTTTATAAATTATCGTGTTTACTACATCTGACAAATAAATATAAACCTCATCATTTAAATTTAGATTCTTTAAATAAGGCATTCGTCCATATTTAATATATTTTTCAAAAGATTTTTTCACTTTCTTAAATTATGAAATTTTAGAAATTCTCTATAATCCAAAGGATAAATCTGAATGCTTATATATCTACCAGAAAGAAAAGTTGCCAATTCCCCAGATAATAATTTTAAATTAGAACCTGTAATATATATATCTTTTCATTCTATTTGAAAAGTTCTAACAGCTTTTTCCCAGTCTTTAATCTCTTGAATTTCATCTACTAAAACATAATCATAATTTTTACAATATTCATACAAATCTTTATAAATCCTCAAAAAATCAAATTTTACATCCTCTTTATTTATATATACAATTTTATTATCTGAAACTCAAATATTCTTTAAATAATCCAAAACCTGCAATAAAATATAAGACTTTCCTACTCTTCTTTGTCAAATTATAACCTTAATAACATCTTTTCAAATAAATTTTTCAATATATTTAAAATATTTATCTCTTTTTATGATTTCTTTCATTATAATCAATGCTTAACTTCTATAATTAAAAATCTATTTTCCAGGTTTCCATAAATTGTATCACTTAATTATAACAAAAATTCTAAATAATACAAAAAATACTAATATCAAATTAACAAACAACAAGTTTGAAACAAAATCTCTAAATATAGCAAATACGAAACCTTCTACTATTGCTATTGTTGCATAAAAATCCTGATATAAAACTTGTGGTTTCTCATCTAAAATAATATCTCTCAAAATTCATCATCAAACTGCTGTAATAGTAGCAAAAAATACAATTGCAAAAGTTCCTAACCCAGCTTCTATTGCTTTTTGCGCTCATATAAAAGCGAATGTCACTAGCCCTATAGCATCTACTAAAAGATAATGAGACTTTATTTTATCAAAATTGTTATATATTAGCAAAGTAAACAAAATTCCCAAACATATAACAATCAAATAATTATAATCAAAAAAATAATACGGTATATGATTCAAAATTATTTCTCTAATTGTACTTCCTCAAACAGCAGTTAAAAATGCAGCA
>JAMOTU010000241.1 GCA_027062165.1 Candidatus Altimarinota bacterium | reverse complement strand
AGATTTCTTCAGAACTTCTTCAGATGTTCTTCCTATTTTGCTAGTTTGACTTTGAACACCCAAACAAGAAATTTGGATAATGAATAATTTAGATAAAATTAAAAAATATTGATTTATTGTTTTTTGAGTTTGATGACTTTTTGACTTTTTAGCTTGAGAAGAAAAAAGAGCTCCTGAGATTGTTAGGAAGTTAAATTTAGAACGATTATGGAGAATGGTTTCTAATCCTAAAAAAAATTTTAAAAAGTGATTATGAAGTTTAAAAGTGTTTAAGTATTTACTAATTTGAAGAGGATAGAGGTCAGAAGAGAATCTGAAGAGGTCTGAAGAGAGGTTTTATTTAAAAAGAGTAAAGATATTTTTTTCAAACTTTATTTGAAGTATTTTTTAGATTTTCTAAAACTTAAGTTTTTATTTCTTTACTTTTTCTTTTATGCCAAAGTTTTTGTGATATTTTATTAAAAAGCAGTGGAAATATGTATTAGGTTTTGTTGTTGTAGCTTTTTTGTTTTCTGGGGTTATGGTTATATCTTCTTATTTTTTATCTAAAACTTTAGGTATACTTCCTTATACTTTAAAAGAAGGTCAGTGGGATAAATTTCTGTATTATATTAAATTTTTTATTATTTTAGAAATTTTGACGATAATTTTGTCAATAATTCATACGATTACTTATACTAAATTTAGATGATATATGAATATTTTCATCAGATTATTTGGAGTTGATAGAATGATTGAATTAGATTATTCGAATTTAGCAAAACTTGGTAGTTGAAAACTTTTACAGATAGTAAAAAATTGAGTGGATGCTTATTCATACTTGATATACGATGGTATTGATATTATAAGTGAAACGATATTTGAATTGTTATTGTTAATTTCTATACTTTGATATTTTAATTTACGATTTGTTGTTGTATTTTTATTTTGACTTCTGTTTATTGGATTGTGTCAAAAAATAATTTATAGAAAATTAACGCAATTGAGAGAAAAGGAAAGAGAACTAAATGAAAATTATACGAAACAAACTGCTAAAATCTTTATGAATTTTATTTTATTAAAAATAGCTAATCTAAAAGAAAAAGAATTGAATAAGCTTTATCAAATTTGAGAACAAAGGGTAAATAACTATGTTTGGCTAAAGTTTTGGTTTTCTGCGTGATCTAGATTAATGAACTTTTTTATGACTATAGTTTTTGTTATAGTATTAATCTATTTTTGAAGTTTATATTTAAAATGACAAATAAAATTTGATTTAATTTTATGGATAAGTATTCTCTTTATGTTTACTAGAAGAATGTTGGGAAGAATGTCATTTTTTATTTCAGAACTTGCTGAGAAATGGACTTATATTGAAAGATTTGATAGTTTAATAGAGAGAGAGAAGTCGGAAGAAGCTCTGAAGAAGTCTGAAGAAAAGAATAATGTATCAGACTTTATCTGAGATATATTTTCAGACTTTACAAGTGTAAAATTTGAAAATATTTGGTTTAAATATGAGGATCAAAAGTTATACCTTTTTGAGTGATTTAATTTTAGTTTTAAAAATTGAGAAAAAATAGCAATTCTTGGAAAAAGTGGTAGTTGAAAATCAACGCTTTTTAAAATGTTAGTTAGATTAGTAGAGCCTGAAAAAGGAAGTATAAAGATAATAACAAAGATATCAGAAGATAAAGTCAGAAGATTATCAGAAGATAATTTAGCAAAGAATTGTCAGATGATAGATTTAAAAGAAATTGAGCCAGAGATAATTTATCAAAAAATTTGATATTTTTATCAAGAACCTTTAGTGTTTGATTGAACAATAAGAGAAAATCTTACCTTATGATTAGTTGATGTAGATGATAAAAAATTAAAAGAAGTTTTAAAAATTATAGAGTTAGATCATCTATCTTTAGATACAATAATTGGCGAAAGGTGAGTTTTACTTTCTGGCTGAGAAAGACAAAGGCTAGCTTTGTGAAGAGCTTTTATTTTTGATTATGAGATTTTACTTTTAGATGAACCAACTAGTAATTTAGATTTGTATTTGGAAAAGAAAATTTTAAATGAAATTTTCAAAAGGTATAAAAACAAAACAATATTGGTAGTTAGTCATAGACCTTATGTTTTAAAGAATGTAGATAGAGTTGTAGTAATGAAAAAATGAGAGATAATTTTGGATACATATAAAATAGATGATATTTTAAATAAATTAGATAAATATTTTCAATCTTAAATTTAGTATTGACTTTTTTGTAGTTTATGTTAATTTTAATTGTTGATATTATTTAGATATTGTTAGAATCTAAATGAAAAGTTTAGAATGACTAAAAGAAAAGGCAAATAGAAAAAATTTTAATACATTTAAAAAACTTTGAATATCTTTGTCTTTAGTATTGACTTTGTTAAGTTGAGCAAAAGCTACGGATAACGAAGAAATTATTAAAAGAAATATATTATTAGAACTAATCAAAAATTGAAATTATACAGAAGAACAAATCGATAGAATAGAAAATAATATTTTTAAATCACCATTATCTGTATCTAAAAAATTTTTATATAATCCAATAGAAAAAGTTTTTTATGAAGGAGAATTTTTAAAGAATAGTAAGTTTATGTTAAAAGTTTATAATTTTGAATTATTTAAAGAAAATTACAAATATATTTATAATTTTTATGTAAATAATTGGTGAAAATCATTTCATAAAATTTTTATCTTTAAAAGTAAAGATTTTGGTTGAAAATTTGTTTTATTATATTATCAATGAAATACTTTGAAAGTGGCTACATTTGTATCTCCAGGAAAAAGAAAACTTAGAACACCTATTTGGAATTTTAAAATCACTAAAAAAGAGAAGATTCATTTTTCAAAGCAATATAATAATGCTCCAATGCCTTATTCTTTGTATTTATGACAATGATGATTTTATATACATAGTAGCACAAAAGTCGATGGAAAGCCAAGATCTCATGGATGCGTAAGGGGGTCTTTGTTAGCTGGCGAAGTGCTATATAAAGAGGTTAAA
>JAMOTU010000240.1 GCA_027062165.1 Candidatus Altimarinota bacterium | reverse complement strand
TTATTTAAAAGCTCAATATTTAAAGCAAAAAGTATCAAAACACCAGTTCATCAAAAAAAAACCAAAAAATGGAGAAAATTTAATTTTTTTCTTTGATAAGCATCAATTGCCATTATAGCAAACAAAAAGCCAGAAATTATAACAAGAAACTGAAGTAAAGACATAATACTTATTTATCTTTGTAAAGGTTCCATAATTTTAATTTTAACTTGTAATAATATTTTTTAGGCACAACAAACCAATGCCATTTATCTTGATATTTTATTCACCGATATACTTTATTATTATTGAAATTTAGAAAACATACTTTTTCCCCAATAAACCTATTCTTTTTTAAAAATTTTTTATCAACAAATAAATTCATTCAACCTGACAGAAGATACTCTTCAATTTCAGGACAGGAAAAATTATAAGAACTAAAAAAAACTATACTTCCCGTTTTACAAACAACACCTGTAAAACTTAAACCAGAAAAATACTCTAATTCTTTTACATTACCAGACAAAATAACATCACACTCTCCATTTAAAAGATAATCTTCATATAAAATAATTTCTTTTGTTTCATTTTCTAAAATATCTATCTGATCTATTGAAGTCTGTCATGTCAAAATCTTTCAAGTAAATACATTTCAAGACAATGTTTTATCAAGTAACTTTTTCTCATCATCTCAACTAGTTTCTAATTTTATCTTCCTTTCTATTTTACTGTTAATTCTTTTGTCTAGTTTATTTACAACTTCACTTTTTGTCTTAATATTTCAACTACTAACAGACAATTTATAACCAAACAACTTAGCTATTATTCTATTTCATTCTCAAAAGAAAAAATAAAAATAATAAACCAAAAAAATACCAGAAACAACAAATAAAAAACCCCGCAATAAATTTCTTTTCATTCATATTTTTATAAAAGCTAAACACTATTCTTTAAGCTCCAATTTATCAAAAGGCACATATACAGGTGTAACTCTTCATAAAATTTCAACATTTACTAAAGCCATACCTCTATTTGTATCTATTTGTCTTACTACTCATTCTAATCATTCAAACTCTCATTCTTTTAATACTACTATATCTCCTTCAGAAAGAGAAGTTCAATGTTCCACCTTTTTCTTTGCTTCTTCTACCTTTTTAAGAATATTTTCATATTCTTTCTCAGTTAGTGGAATAGGTATTGTTTCAGCACCTACTATCAATCTAACTCCAGGAGTATTTCTTAATACATACCAAATCTTATCATCCATCTTTGCTTTTACAAAGACATATCCTGGGAACAATTTTTTTATTCTTATAGTAGTTTTTCCTGTCCTTTTGTTTGTATATTTTTCAGGAACAGTAGGAACCATAAAATCCACTATTTCATTCTCTAAATGTTGTCTTTTAATTCTCTCCTTTATATTTTCAACAACCAAATTTTCTTGTCAAGAAACAACAGATAGAACATACCATTTGTAATCATCGTCCTTTACTTGCTTATCTCAAGAAGTTGAAGTTATTTTTGATATATTTAATTTTTTTAACTTCTCAAATGGCATTATTTTAATTTATGTTAATTATTTAAAAAGAGCATAAAATATTTTATAAAGATTCATAAAAATCCAGTCCAAAACACCTAAGTAAGCACCCAATATAGCTACTATCACTATCACAGCTATAGTCATATTTACTACTTCCCTTTTTGTAGGAACCTTAACTTGCTTTAAAGTCTCTATAGAATCATAAATAAAGTCAAAAAACTTAGATATCATCTTAATCATTATTTTAAAATATAAAATATTAACCATTTATAATCTCTAATATCTTCTCCTTTACAAACTTTGGATCTGCCTTTCAACCTGATTTTCTCATTACTTGTCCTATCAAAAATCCTACAGCCTTTTGCTGTCAATTTTTAATATCCTCTACTGCTTGTGGATTCTCATCAAGTACTTGATTTATAATACTTAATATTTCTCCTTCATCAGCCATTCACAATCATTTTTCTTCTACAATTTGCTCTGGATCCTTACCTGTATTAAACATATCTATTATTACTTGCTTTGCTTGAGCTTCTCAAATCTTTCTGTCTTGTATCAACTTTAACAACTTATAAAACTTTTCAAAATCAAAAGGTAAAAGTTGACTTAACTCCCAAATGCTATATTCTACATATTCTTTACCTGCAAGCATTTTAACATCATCTTCTGACAAATCTTTATATTGTCTGTCCAATTTTATTTGAGATATATTTTTTAAACCTTTATCATCTAAATATCTAAGAATATACATATTTATCCATTTAGCAGCAAGTTTTGGATCAATACCAAATTCAACTAATTTTTCAAACCAAAAATTTACTCTATGATTAGATATCAATCAATTTATAAATTCTTTTGAAAATCCGTATTTTTCCTTATATCTTTTGATCCTTTCATAAGTAGACTCTACTATTCCGCTTTTAATTTCTTCTATAAAATCATTATCTACCTTTAGTGGAGGTAAATCTGGTTCTGTAAAGTATCTATAATCCATAGCATCTTCTTTTGATCTCATAACATAAGAAGTTCTTTTAGTGTCATCCCATCATCTAGTTTCCTGCTGAACTTCTCATCAAGACTCTATCAAATCTACTTGTCTCTTAAATTCGTGCTCTATAGCTCTTTTTATAGCTCCAAAAGAATTTAAATTTTTCATCTCTACTTTTGTTCCAAATTTATCACTTCATTTAAGTCTAACAGAAATATTAACATCACATCTTAATTGTCCCTTTTCCATATCAGCATATCAAATATTGTTGTATCTTACAAGTCTTTGTAATTCCTTTAAAAATTCTACTACCTCCTCAGCAGACCTAAAATCAGGATCTGTCACTATTTCAACTAAAGGAGTTCAGGCACGATTGTAATCAAGATATGCTTTTCATCATTCATGAATTGTTTTTCAAGCATCATTTTCTATATGTGCTCTTTGAATACCTACTTCTTTTTGTTCTTGATAATCCTTTATCCAAAATTTAACTCTTCATCTAT
>JAMOTU010000239.1 GCA_027062165.1 Candidatus Altimarinota bacterium | reverse complement strand
TTGCCTATATTAAGTTTAAAAGTCAAGAAGTTTAAAAAATTTCATATATTAAATACAAATATCGGAATTTCATCATTGGTTTATAAAAATATTCCTGAACTATATGATATTACAAATATGTTAGAGTTTTTGAACATTTATGAGCCTATAGATTTTCAAGATTTGATAAATTTGTTTTGAAAAGAAGAAAATCTTTATGCGAGAGTGGCTAATAAAGATTATGCTATTGATATATTTAATGGAGAGAAAAGAGATTTAGATGAAATAGGATTATTGGATCTTACAAGTTTTAACCTTTCGGGTCAAAATGGTACTATTGTAGTATGATGAAGTGTATTATCTAATTTATTGCAAGCTATAGATGTTTTACAAAATCAATGATATTTTTTTGATGTGTTTGTTGTTAGAAATTATAATTTTCAGTTAGATGAGAACTTTAAAGATTCTTTGCGTAATACCGAAAGACTAATTTTTATATGAGATGTTAAGGGAAAAGGAATAGTTAATTTGATGAAATCAAAGGTATATGAATCAGGCATATATGACTTAATAATAGATTTTATCTTTCCAAAATATGAGAAAGTAGATACTACTTTATCTGATTATCTTTATGAAAGAGCAGAATTTGATTATAAGTCTTTAGCTAATAGAGTAATAAATTTACTATCCTAAATTATGTGGATGAATGATTTAAAACAATTTTTAAAAACCTCACAAAGATATATTAATATTTTAAAATCAGCTTGAATAGATACTCCTAAAAAATTTTTTGAATATCGGCCAAGGGATTATGAAGATAGAAGAAAGATAAAAAAAGTTTCTGAAGTAGTGCTAGATGGAAGTGTGCAAATTGTAAAATGAAAAGTAATAGACAAAAGATTAATAACTACTCCTACTTGAAAAAAATTAGTAGAAATTATATTGCAAGATGAGGATGGAGTTTCTTTTAAAATTCATTATTTAAATGCTGCTTTTTGGATAAAACAATTTAAGAAATCTAATTGGTATTTAGTTATTTGAAAACCAAAATTTGAATATTGACAATTAATTTTTCGACATCCAGAAGTTAAGGAAACAACTAATGATCAATTATTATCAAAATCTTCAGACGTTTCCTCTTTTTTTGATATTTGAAGAATTTATCCTATTTATTCTGAAATTGGAGGAATAAAATCTTCTTGGTTTGCTAAAAAAATATGGGAAAATTTAGATAAAATTTCTGATTATTTTAAAGAATATTATCCTGAAGAATTCTTGAAGCAATATGATTTAATAGATATAGTAGATATGGTAAAAAATTTACATTTTCCCGAAGATGAAGCAGTTCTAAAAAAAGCAAAATATAGATTATGGTTTGATAAGCTTTTAAGAATACAGTTGATAAGTTTACTTTCAAAGATAGAATACTCTGAAGAAAATCTGAAGAATGTCTGAAGAAATAGTAGTATAAATGATATAACTGAAAATATAATAGGAGTTGCTATAGATATTTATAAAAAATTTTGAAATTCTTTAACGGAAAAACAATATCAAAAGTTGTTATATGATAGATTATCTGAAAAAGGTCTAAAGGTGGAGATGGAAAAATCAATTGTTATTGAAGATAATGGAAAGTTATATTGACATAGATATATTGACCTTTTAGTGGAAGATAAAATAGTTGTGGAATTAAAAAATACTCATTTAAAGAATGATATAAAGAAATGAATAAAGCAATTAAGATCTTATTTAAATTTAACTTGATATCCTGTAGGATTACTATTAAATTTTTGAGAAAAATGAGTTTGAAAATATAGGTTGAATAATTATTCTTCAATTTTCTTCAGAAATTCTTCAGAGTTTCTTTTATCTTCTATGCCAGATCGGGACTTAATAAAAGATTTTCTTAAAACTTTACCTTTTCAACTTACAAAAGACCAGAAGAAGGCTGTTAAACAAATAATTGATGATTTTCATAAACCTAAACCAATGTTAAGACTTTTACAATGAGATGTTGGTAGTGGAAAAACTATTGTTGCTATTATTGCTGCCTGGTATATGATTAAATATTTTTGAAAACAGGTAGCTTTTTTGGCTCCTACTGAAATTTTAGCTAAACAGCATTATAAAAATATTACCAAATTACTTTTACCATTAGGAATAAGAGTAGAATTGTTAGTATGATCTATGAGTAAAACTTTAAAACAAAATATAAAAAATTGACTCAAAAATTGAACTATACCTTTTGTTGTATGAACCCATGCTCTTATTCAAGAAGATGTAGAGTTTAAAGATTTATGATTTGTTATTATAGATGAACAACATAGATTTTGAGTAGAGCAGAGAGCATTCTTTAAAAGATTTGGTTCTCCTCATATTTTACAAATGACTGCAACACCTATACCTAGATCGTTAGCTTTAGCTTTCTTTTGAGAGTTTGATGTTAGTGTAATTCAAGAAAAACCGGCTGGCAGAAAACCTATATATACTAAGATAATAACAGAAAATGAGTTTGTTAAACTAAAACCTTGGATATTATCTAAAATTCGTAATGGACAACAAGTATATATTATAACTCCATTGATAGAAGAGTCTGATAAAATGGATGATGTAAAAGATGTTATGAATGAATATGAAGAAATCAAAAATTTATTTCCAGAATTGAAAGATCAAATATGTTATCTTCATGGAAAAATGAAAGCAAAAGAAAAAGATGAAATAATGGAAAAATTCAAATCTTGAAAATGCAAAATTTTGATATCTACCACTGTTGTAGAAGTATGAGTAGATGTACCACAAGCTACAATAATAATTATTAAAAATGCTGAAAGATTTGGATTGGCTCAGCTTCATCAGTTAAGATGAAGAGTATGAAGGTCAGATTTGCAATCTTATTGTTTTTTAGTAACAAAAGCTAAATCTGGTGATACTTATAAAAGATTAAAAGCTATGGAACAATATAATGATTGATTTAAATTAGCAGAGCTTGATATGCAATTTAGATGAGCTTGAGAAATTTTGTGAACAAGACAATCTTGAGTAAGTGATA
>JAMOTU010000238.1 GCA_027062165.1 Candidatus Altimarinota bacterium | reverse complement strand
TCTAACGTTTCTCATTTTTTTAATCTTTCTTTGAATT
Source organism: Candidatus Altimarinota bacterium (assembly GCA_027062165.1). Classification (GTDB taxonomy): domain Bacteria; phylum Patescibacteriota; class Gracilibacteria; order Absconditabacterales; family Absconditicoccaceae; genus JAMOTU01. The sequence goes on along the minus strand of JAMOTU010000238.1, from coordinate 13,774 downwards.
CAAATGTTTTAGCTTTAATATCTTCATCAGAAAGTTTATCCCAAGATTTATCTATTTCATTTATTTTTTCTACAATAGGCCACAACTTTTTTAACTGCCTTTCATTATAATCTCATGCTATTTTATTTAAAATCCAATTAAACATTATCTTTTTTTAACAAAATAAAAATTTAATCTTTAAGTTAATAATATATTATTTTATTTTTTCATTTCAACTTGAATTTAAATTCTATTTTTTTAATATAAGATTTACTATGTGGTGAGGTGCCAGAGTGGTCGAATGGGGCCCCCTGCTAAGGGGCTGACCGCATTATGCGGTCCGAGGGTTCGAATCCCTCCCTCACCGAATTAGTAGTTCAAATGGCACCGTAGCTCAGGCGGTTAGAGCGGGCGTCTCATAAGCGCCAGGTCGGTGGTTCGAGTCCACCCGGTGCCATTTAATTTCAAAAAGCTTAATATTGATAGATTTAAAAATAGTTTAATTTTTTATTTAATAATTTTTTATTATGGCTAAAAAAGGACATAGAATACAAGTTGGCTTAAGATGTACTAAATGTGGAAGACAAAACTATGTAACAACTATTAACAAAATAAATAATCCTGAATACAGACAATTTAAATTAAGAAAGTTCTGCAAACAATGTAAAACTCATACAGAACACAAAGTAAAAGAAAAGTTAAAATAATATTTTATATATTTAAATATCTAAAATAGAAGTATGTTGAGAATAAGACTTGCTAGACACTGAAGAAGAAATAGACCTTTTTTCAGAGTGGTATTAACTGAACACACAAAACCTGTTAAAAGCGGATATAAAGAAGTATTAGGTTATCGGGACCCTATTAATAAAGATCTAAAAATAGATATAGAAAAAGCTAAATACTGGATATCAAAAGGTGCTCAACCTTCTGAAAGAGTTGCTAAAATGTTATATAAACTCTCAGGAGAAGAAATGTTTAAAAAATTCTTCAGATATGTAGATAGAAATAGACCTAAAAAGAAAGAAAAAGAATCGTAAAATTTTTTTATATAACAATATAAATATACAAATTAACTAAGAGCCACCTGATGGCTCTTTTTATTGTTTTTTAAAATTTTTTTATTAAGATTAAATATAATTTATTTTCTAAACAAATGTAGATGTATCCTTATGCTTTTGGAAGTTATACTACTTGGGAAAATATATTTTTATCAATTATGGCAATAATTGTTATTATAATATTTTGATGAGTTATATACGCATTTTTATATGCTATAATATTATTTATTTTCTCTAAATGAGACGAAAATAAAATAAAACAAGCTTGGAATAGTATAAGATACGCGATAGTATGACTTATTTTAACTATATTTCTTCTTTTTGTTTTCCCTATAGTTTTCCAAAAACTTCATATTCCTTGATATAAGGTATATACAGCAAAAAATATTTTCAAAAAAGCTTCAGATATTTTAAGAAAAACATTTACAGCTTTCAAAACTACCAACTCCCCTACACCTACATACGATAATACTGATTGATTATAAAATTATTTATTTATACCTTTTAAAATTTCTTGGTAAAAATATAAAGCTGTTTTCCTAGCTTGCATTAATAATAAATCAATTTGTTTCCAATTTTCTAAATTTGCTTCCAAAAACTCATAAAAAATTTTTTGAATATTTCAAATATTCTCTTCTTCTGACAAAGTATGTAATACGTTATTGTTTCATCATCTATATTTATATTTCCAAAAAAGCTTTTTAGAATTTCCTAAAACTACATATTTATTTTTTTCCCATTTATCATTTTGAATATTATCAGAATAAGCTATTCATAGCAGATTTTGTATATCTTTGTATTCCTGTTTTTCTTTTTCAATCTCCTTCTCTTTGTCTTCTTTATGTGTATATTTTTCAGGAAATAATTTTTTCTTTAAAATAACTATATCGAAAACAAAAATCCTAGAAAGTTTAATATCTTGTAATCTTGTTTCCCAAAATTCATCGGTATACGCATGTTTTGTCAATTGACCACTATCTTTCAATAAAGTTAAAATCCTTAAAAGCTGATTTAAGATATCTTCTATACTATAAACTCTATCTTTAGGAGGAACTTTTACTCAAGAAGGTATGAAACATATATTTACTCAAACCATACCTCATTTGGAAAAATTTCAACAAATAGTTTTTCATCATCACAAACTAGTAAAATCTTTTCATAAAGAACCATTATTATAAATAGCATTTAAATCATTAATAAAATCATCATTAAACTTACCTTCACTTCTATTTCAAAAAGTAGAATCTAATGGATTACTTTTATAAGGATCTATACTATCTACTTGATTTTCCTGAAAATTTTCAGAAAAATCTTTATTTTCGATATTCTCTGAACTTTCTTTATTTTTTAAATTTAATAACAATTTGTTAAATTCATCGTTTCCGTCTGAATTTTTCAAACATTCAGTATTATTTACTATTTTATTATTAACATTTTTAATATCTCACTTATTTTCATTTGATATCTTTTCTACTTCAAAATTATTACTTTCAGTATCTCTTACCATAATATCTGGCGGCATACTATAACTATCACCATTACTATTTCAAACATCAGGAGGATTAAAATTATTTAAACTACTAATAGAAGAAGTTTCTTTTCAATCTGGGGTATCAATCTCTATTTCTGATTTTGAATTATCCCTTTCGCTTTTATAAAAATTTATACTTCAAGCTTTTTTAAAACTTTTCTGTTGAAACAAAATCTTTTTAATCTCTTCTATATCTTTTAACAAATCATATGGCCCATCAGATGGATCTCAATTTAACAATATATCATCTCATTCGTTTGTAGCTAGTTTCATATTAGAAAGTAAATTTTGGGAAAACACATAAAAATTTAAATATATAGCTAATATTCTTCTACAATTATCTATATTAATATCTGCTTCCGGAGAGGTACAAATTATAATCTTTGAACATATATCACTTATTTTATTTTCATCAACTTTAGCTTTTTTTCAATAAACTTTAGAAAAATTTCAAAAATAAATAGCAGACAATAATATTCTTAATTCATTTTTAGTAACAGAACAATTTTTTTTAGATAAAATATCAAAAACTCTTTCAACAGCGTCTTTATAAACTAAAATCTGCTTATTTTTTAAATTAGAATAAACAAATTTATAAATATCCAAAAATCATTTATCTTTAGCTAATTTGGAAAAATTATCATCGGATAAACTTTTCTCATATTCAGTATAAAGATAACCTTGTATATCCCATTGCCACCAAGCTTTTCAAAATACGACTGAAATAAACAAGAAAACAAAAATCACAAACAAATATTTTAACATCAAAATTAAACATAAAATTATAAATTTTTAAAATTATACTTATCATAAATTTTGTGTCAACTTTTCATCAATCAATTTATCTAACCAACTTACCAATACAGAAGCATAACTTCAAGAAGGCAACTCAAACATCAAAAGCAAATCGTTCTTATCCCATTTATATCTCAAGTCTGAAGGTATTACTTTAATTGGTCTTCTTATTCCAAAAACTTTAAATTTTTTAAAATTAGCTAATACATTAACTGTTAATCATTCTTGTTTTAAAATCTCCAATTCTAATTCTAAAGCAGGCGTTAATTCTGTAAATTTGACTATCATTCAATCCTTTATTTTGAAATCTCAACTCACTACTAGATTATATCCCCGCACAGGTCAACTAACAATAAATTTTTCTTTTTCAAATTTTGTATCTGACAAATATAACCTAAAAATTGGATGTTTGTTAGATAAAATATCAACTAATATATCTCATTTTACAAATTTATCAAATAATCATTCTGATAATCTCAAATCAATATATTTATTGAAAAGCCAACTGGCATATGCTTGTACTTTAAACTGAGCTTCTAAAGGATCGTTTAAAAATTTTTGTCAAAGTATTAGTTTCTTTCAAATTTTAGGATTAGAAAATTTCTTTCAAAATCTTTGTATCCCAAAATAATTAGGGAATCAATTCTCTTTTATTTCTTTTAAACACTGCTCTACTATTTTTTTAAAAAAATCTTCTGAAATCTTCTGATTATAATTTTTAGATATCCCCTTTCCAATATCTTTTCTTCTTAGCCTCAAAAAAAATAAATTTCATTTGTTATCTCATACTTTTAAAAGTTCATCTCACCAAGTATATTTTAATATCTTTACTTTTTTAGAAAGGATATCCAAAAATTTTTTTGCTCATCCTCTAGAATTCAATGTTCTTTTATAAATACTTATCCATTGTCTAGTAATTCAAAACTTATCTTTTAATCATGCTATTCAAAAATGTTTTCTTTTTAAATTTAACTCTTTAGAAAGATATTTTAAAATATCAAATGTATTCTTATTCTTTTTCTCAAAAAAGACATAAAAAACATGTCCCTTTCAACTAGGGACATTCCAGAGTTTTTCCTCTACTATAAAATCATGAGGAAATTTTTTAAATTCAAAATATTTCAAATCTTCTGTAATCATTATCTATAAACTATTTTTTAAATTTCTATTTTCCTCTAATAATTTTTCAAGAGCACTTTTTAATTTTTCATTTTCTCTTTTTAAATTCTCATTTTCTATCCTTAAAGTTTTATTTTCTTCTTCCAAAGTTTTAATTTTATTTTTCATCTTATTAATAGATTCTTCTATAATCTTAACCATCCTTTTATATTTGTGTAAAATATTCTCCAAAGTTTTTGCTCTATTAGCATCAACTTCTACCTTAAATAAATTAGCTATTTCTTTTATATATTTATCTATCTCTTTGTTAACTTGTCTATTTGATTTTTTCTTTAATCTTTTAATTTTTTCAACGATACCCATCACAATTTACAATTATAATCATAAAACTACTGTATCAAACTATTTTTATTATCTTCTTCTTCATCATCTCAACAGTATTTATTTCTCTATTTTCAACAAAATTACTAGTTAAATTACAAATTTTTCTTATATTCTTTCTTATATTCTTGCTTAAATCTAGATATTTCATTATTAAATTTTCAATATCATATTATTCTAGTTATCTTCTCCTCTAATTTTTCAGGAGATGCAACAAATTTTAATTCAATATCTCAATGTCAAGTATCATCTCATTCAGATAAAAATATTATGCTTCCAAAATTAAAAATACTTCTTAAAAGTCATTTCTTATCTACAGAAATAGTTTTAATTTTATCAACATCTAGTGATCTTGAACTTCTTGAAAAAATACCTGTTTGATTGTAGGATATAATCTCCTCTGGTGTAATAACAGCAAAATCCATCTTATAATCTATAAACTTTTTAAAAATTTTTCCTCATATTATTAAATGCCCTAAAACAAATAAAAAGACATACATACTCCACTTAAAACTATTTAACTCTCCTAAATCTACTAAATAAAACAATATTCATAAAATAATATATCCAATTTCTAAAAAAAATAATGGAATTAAAACATTAAACCATAAAAAATATTTACATCTTGTTATTAAAATTACATTTTCTTCACCATATTTACTTTTAAATTCATTATACAACTTCTCCTTAAACTTTGTATCAAAATTTGAAAAAATTCTCATTTTACTTCTTTCAAGAGATAAATTTTAAGGACAATGCTAAAACTAATATAGATAAAGCTAATATAAGAATATCTTTAATATCAAACACCTTATACATCAATATCTGTTTAAACAACCGTACTATCAATAAAATTATTATAACTTTTCCGACCTTTTCTTTTAATTCATCAATATCTTTTACAATTAAAGTTTTAGCCTTAGATTTATGATCATCTTCTACATCTATCTCATCTACAAAAAGCTCATATATTCACCATGTAAACATCAATACAATCATTGCTAATAAACTAATATCTATTATAGATATAACAAAAGAAATAATTTCTTCATTGAATCAATGAGTTACAAATTGCTGAAGTAATTTATATAGTTTTATTAAAATTCCTAACAATAATACTAAAAATATCAATACTCCAACTATAACAGGTATCAAAACTAGAAATCTAGATTGCCATAAAATCGACTCTATTTGATTTTCTAAATAATATTTTTTCTTATTAGTCATCATTAAAACTCTCTTTTATTAAATATTAAAACAGCTAATATTAACAATATTACAATATATCATAAACTTGACAGACTACTAATTACAATATGATAAAAATTATAATCCCCCAAATAAGGGGAAAGTAAATATTCTTTCAAACTTAAATCCTGAAAATTTGGAAAGATATAGTAAAATACATCCATTATTTTATAACCAACACTATCTGGTGAAAGTTTTTTAGCTGCTACTAGATAAAATTTAACAAAACTAAGACTATGAGAGATAATATAAATACCTATACTTACTAATAACACTATAAAAGGAGAAACAAAAGTAGAAAAAAATATAATAAAAGCTAACAAAACTAAAATCTTCAAAAAACTTAAATAAATAGCTAAATAATAATATTTATTAAGTAAATTTATATGAACGCCCATTTTATATTTTAAAAATAATCACGCTAACACAAAAGCTATAGTAAAAATTATATAAATTAAAAAAATCAATATAGAAAATCCTAAAAATTTTCAAATAATAAAATTAGCTCTTGATGGATTTTTTGATAATATAAGCAAAATAGTGTTTTTTTGAATCTCGTTATAAAGCAAATAAGATCATAAAAATAAAGTAGTTATCAAAGCAAATATTTCTATAATAGTTAATGCCGAATCTATAAATACTTTATCTGTTTGTGTAATAGTAAGCTGTACAAGAATAATAGAAAATAATATTAAAATAACTGCCAATCAAACAATTGCATATAAAATTTTATTTCTTAAAAATTCTTTTAATGTATTAATAGCTATAGCAACCATCTTATATAATTTAATAACTAAATTAACAATTAGGTTTTCTTGGATCAGCTAAAAATATATCTCAATGCATTAACAAAATATCATCTATTATTATATATTCTTGCCGCCATTTTTTAAAAATACAACTATCATGATTTCATCTTATATAAATAACATTTCATCTTTCAACCCCATCTATTATTAAATTTAATAAATACTTCTCTGCTAATGTATAATTAAACAAACTCTTAGTATGTTCTGTAACATCACCTAAAAATATAACTTTCTCTTTCTTTTTTATCAAAGATATAATATCATTTAACTCATCAATTTGATATTTAGCCGTTCATAAATGCAAATCTGCTACTATCCATCATAGTTTAGTTTTAAACAATCTATATCTATAAATATAAGCTTCAAATATTCTCAATCAAACTTCTTCTCGATACCAATCAAAATGAAAATGTCATATCCAAATTTGATTAACTTTGTATTTTCTTTTCACTTCTAATATTTTTTTCTTTTGTAATTTTAAATATCTTTTTATAAAATTTTTATTTAAATTGTATATTAAAAAATTTCTTAAAATGTGTCTACCAACTCTTTTACCTAGTACAATCTTTTTAAAACATTTTAACATTATATCCGCCTTTTCCTTTTAAAAAGGTACAAAAATATTATAGTAATTAGGACTATTAGAATCAATATATACCAAAAAGTGAAAACATTTTTTTCTAAAGGTAATGGCACATTCATACCATAAAGTCAAGCTATTAATGTATGTATTCAAATAATAGCTGTAAATACTGTTAAAAGAGTCATTACTTTATTTATTTTCATAGATACTAATGAATTATAAATATCTGTCAAATTATCTATATTTTCAAAAACTATCTCTATCTGATTAATAATTTTTTCAATTTTATACTCTATATCTTCAAAATATACATCAACTTCATCTTCGAATTTCTTATAAAAATTCTTAATTTCTGTAGAAAGATCAGATATTATTTCCACTTGAGGCTTATAGATATGTTTAAGTATAATAGCATTTCTTTTCTTTATCATTAATTTTTCTAACAATTTCTCCTCTAAAGGTTTATTAAATATGTCCTCTTCTATTTCCAACAAATCTTTAGTAAATTTATTAAGCAAATTTACAGTCTTATCATACATAGCATCTAAAATTTTATACAAAATATAATACGGAGCAGATTTAAACTGATATTCTTCGATATCTTTCTCGTTTTTTAATTCTTCTTCATATTGTTTTCTAATCTTGTAAATATGTGAAGAAGGATACCTACTAACACTAATTATAAAATTTTTTCCTAAAATAAAATCAAATTCATTTAAATAATACTTTTGAGTATTTCTATCATATTTAGGAAAATGTAAAACTAAAAAAATATAATCATCATAAATATCTAACTTATCCTGTGTATTAACATCTGTTAAATCCTCAGCAATTATATCATGAAAATCATATTTCTCTACTAATTTCTCAACTTCCTCTTTCGAAGGATTTACTAAATGTATCCATTCTACATTTCATATTTTAAGCAAATTTTCTTTCATTTAATAATAAGTTTTAATATTAAAAGTTGTCTCCAAAGTCATCTCATACCCAGATAAAGTCGCTGGTGAAATCTTTAATCTCCGATTTTTTCAATAAAGTTTTGTTTTTATCTTTATTCTAATATTTGGATTAATTTGCTCATAATCTTCTGCCCAAGCTAATTTAGGATCTTTATTAGGATAAACAATTAAATTCCAATTTGTAATAGTAATATTAGACGGAAAAATATTTATCCATCAATCCTTTATATCTTTTGGCAGTTTATAATTTGAATAAACACCTCATACCGAATCACCCTTACACTTAAACCCCTCACTCCAATCACAAACCCAAGTATCTATTACTCAATCATAAGCCCCATCGTTAATTGTAGAAAAATTATGATCTTTTCATACATCAAATCATTTCAATCTAAGCATCTGTAAAGTATATAGTTTCTCCCAATCTGACTTCTGACTATCATCATTAAAATCTCCGCTATCTATCAAAGTTCTTCTTATAAAAAGTCTTTTTTTACTATCTTTAGATATGAGATAAAGCTCTTGTACTCAAGTATTATTTCATATAGCTATAGGACCTTTTCCTAAATCTACATCATCATCATCTCATACTAATCATCATGTACCATCAGCATCATCATTAACATCCCAAAATTGTTTTGAATACTCTCAAAAGGACTGTGTTTTATCAGGTCATCCATCGGGAGTAGTATTCCAACAACCACTTCAATCAGACACCGAATTATTTTTAAACACTAAATGAGGAGAATTTTCAGAATTTTGACTACTACAATAATATAAATTCCAATTTCAAATATTATCATCATAATCCTTTAACCTATCATTTCCATAATGTGTAAATCTATCACAATATCCATTATCTCCTACATCCCATTTAAAACTATCTCATCCAGCTCCATCACATCATACAATTCTTCTATTAAAATACTCTTCATAATCTATTTTATAATCTTTCATCAAAATATTTAATTTCTCCAAGATAAAGTAGGAACTTTTCATCAAATCCTGTCTAGCTAACACCTGAGTTTTTATTTTTAAAGCCTTAAAATAAAAACTTATTATTATTACAAAAACAAAAGAAATAATTACCGATACTACTAATATCTCTATCAAAGTAAAAACTTTTTTCTTCATTATCTTAAATAAAGATATTTAATAAAAACTTTTTTAATCTTCAAAAGAAGATATTTTGTTTCAGGTGCAACTTCTAAAGTAGTCAATATTTTATCAATTTTTCAAATAGCTTTTGTTAATTTAGCTTTAAATACATCAGATTTTCACTTTTCTTGATATTTTTTCTCTAAAGTATTTAAAACTTCTTCTATCAAACTTTCTATATTTTTATATTTAACATCAAATCTATCCAATCATTCCTTGGATATCTCTAAATCTATTTTTTTAATCTCTAATTGCCAGTACAAATTATCTAATAATTTTTTATCATCTGGTAAAATTATCTTACTTTTAACTTCTTTTATTTTATTTTGCAATTTTATTATTTTATTCAAAGCATCAGATCAACTAGAAATATAAACATCATAATATAAATCTAGAATATCTTTTAATAATTTTTTCTCTTCTTTTACTTTTATAACACAAATTTGCTTCTTATCATTTATAAATTGTCTAAAATCATCAATAAGTTTAGCAAGATTATCATTTAAAAATTTATTTAAAGCATCTTTTAATTTAATTTTTATATCTTTTTCACTTTTTGGAAAATTATAAAAAGCCAACTTAGTATTTATTTCTTCTATAACATTATTTATAGTTGAAATCAATTTTTCATACACATTGTCCAAATAATCATCCTCAGCTAGATTTTGATAATCCAATTTTCAATCTTTATAATATTTTTGTTTTAACACAGAAATTACATTTTCTATATATTCCAATTCATTCTTAGAATAAGGCAATCAAACAAGTTTTTTAAAATAGCTTTCTAAGTTAACTATAAAACTATTTATTAATATATTTATATAATCTTTTATCTGATCTCAAGCACAATATTTCAAATATTGATTATTCTCATATATCTCTTGTAAATTTCAACTTAAAAGTTCATTTAACTTATCTCTAATTTTCTCTTTAACATTTTCTAAAAAAGTATACAAATCTTGTTGGTTACTTAAAAATAAATTAGAAAATCTATCAATTAATTGTTTCATTTCTTCATATTTTGAAAAAATTTCTTTTAATTTCTTTTCTCTTTTATTTATAAAATTTAAAAATCATACATTAGATTTTATAGCATTTCAAATCTCTCAAGAAAGTTGATTTATTTTTCCTAAATATTCATTTTTTAACCCTGAAAGTAAATTAATATACAAACCTGACAAACTATCTATTTTAAAATCTAATGTAGCTATTTGTTGAGTAACTTTATCTCAAGTTATCAATCAATATTTTATTTTATCATCTAATAGTTGAATCTGTCAATTTATATCATTTACTTCATTTAAAAATTTCCCCTTTAAATCTAAAAAATCACTTATAAAAGATTTCTTTAAATCAGGCAATTTAAATTTATTTGTTTGAACTAAAATTTTCAAATCTTTGTTAGATTCTAAACCATTATAAAACCTTTCTAACTTATTTTGAACATAATCTTTAGTTTTGTAAAAATATCAACTTTGACTAAGATATATTTTTTTCAGATGTTCTATCTTTGTAGTAAGACTTTTAACACTATCCGAAGCAAATCAAAAACTTAATAAAACCAAAAAAAATATATATATTATCTTTTTCATTAGTAAAATTTGTTAAAATATAAACTATTATGTAAAAATACAAAAAAATAAATTATTTTCAATATAATTATGTGAAATTTCAACTTGAATTTAAACAAGGTCTAACTATACTAATTTAGCATTTAATAGTTAACTTACAATAAAATATGATAATACCTACTGTTATCGAAAAATCATCTATGTGAGAAAGAGCTTATGATATATACTCAAGACTTTTAGAAGACAGAATTATTTTTTTAGGACAGCCTATCGATCATAATGTTGCTAATTTAGTAATAGCTCAACTTTTATATCTTGAAAGAAAAGATCCAAACAAAGATATTATAATGTATATCAATAGCCCTGGTGGTGTAGTTAGTAGTTGATTAGCAATTTATGATACTATGCAATATGTTAAATGTGATGTTGCTACTGTTTGTGTAGGACTTGCTGCTTCTATGTGAGCTGTACTTTTAGCTTGAGGTGCTAAATGAAAAAGGTTTGCTTTACCTCATAGCGAAATAATGATTCATCAACCATTATGAGGTGTAGAATGACAAGCTACAGATATAGTAATTCATGCAGAACATATTCTAAAACTTAAAAAGACTTTAAATGAAATACTATCAAAACACACTGGCCAACCTCTAAAGAAAATAGAAAAAGATGTCGAAAGAGATAAATTTATGTCTGCTCAAGAAGCATTAGAATATTGACTAATTGACAAAATAATTGGTATCAAAGATATTAAATAATATTAAATCTGCCAAATTTTTATTTAATCATAGACAATTTTTACCTTAAAAATGTGGTGTTTTTCTTTAGATAAATTTTTTTGATTTGATAAAGTATGTTTTTTAAATGTAAATAAAAAAATAAAACTATCCCCTTGAGATCTTATAAAAGATGGGGATAGTTTTTTTATAATATTGGGAGAAAAAATAGAATATAAAAGTTTATATGAAAAATTTATTTGGAATACCAAAAATATAGAAAAATTCGAAAAAAACTTTTTATCAGAAAAAACTATTAAATTAATCCATCGAATGGTAAAAACTCGATTTACTAGTTATAAAAAAATATTTAACTTATTTTTACCAACTTTTGAAATAGAAAAATTATTTAAATATAAACAAAATAAAACTAAAAAATCTGTTAGTCAAAAATTGTTTGTTTTTCCCGATTTATGGACTGCATTTAACATAATTTGAAATTTAGAAAAAATTTATTCTTCTCACAACACAACTATTCAAAAAATTAAACTTTTTCGATGAATTAAAAATTGAAAAATCGAAGAAATTTACTGCACTTGATCAGTTATTTTTCAAGACTGGCTCAATCTAAAAAAAATTATAATCTACTATCCTCACAAACGATATTATAAAAATCAACAAGATCCAAGATATAATGTCTTTGAAGTTGTTAAAAAGATGAAAAAAATTTATGAATGCGAAATAGAGTGTGTGAAAGATTTTAATATATAAAATTTTTTTTCTCTTAAATAATATTCAAACTTTTTTCAGATATTCTACTTTCCTCCTCCCCGGCTAGAACTTCACCGACTTGAAGAACTACTACTATAATTCCGACATCTTCAATAACAAACTGTTTTAACAGTTTTATCCCAAAACATTTTAGAATACAAAAAATTGTAATTTCTAACTCAATCTAAAGTTCTTACACTTACTATTTCAGAAAATCTAGGAATATATTTTGCAGAAGAAACAGCATATCACATAATACCACCAATTATAAAACTTATAAAACCAGCTACTCATAAAACAATTAAAGCTTTCATCTAAAAATCTTTTAAAAACCTAAAATATTTTTAAACTCTCACTTTTGCAAAACAAGCGTTCATTTATAATCTTTTAAATCAACTTGTATTTTTCAATATTTATCTAAAGGTAACTTTATAGAATTTCACATTACAAAATTATTTAGAAAATTTTTCAACAAATCAATATCTTCTTTATTTTGCAACCTAAAATAAAATCAATTAAAATAAGTATATTTATACTTCTTTCATCAAGCATCATATGTATACAACAATCTTTTAATATAAGGTTGATTTCAAGAAAATACTAATTTATAAGTTCAAGTAGTTAAACGAATTATATCTGAATTTTTCTTCTTATAATAAGAAGATTCACAAATAACACTTTCTTTATGGAAACTTTTATAAAACATATTATAACCTATTTCTCACCCTAAAAAAATAAAAAACAACAAAATAAACAACAATGATACTCCATCATAAGTTTTTTCTTTATCATCTTCTTCAAAAAGTTCATAAAAAAATGCAATTATAAAAACAATCACTAATGTATAAAAATCACATAAAGAATAATCTCCATCTAAAACACATAAACCTATAGATATTATAACAGCAACTAAACTCCAAACCAAAACATTTTGATAGTTTCTAAAAATAGTAGCAATATCCATATCTTTTTTAAAAAAGCTTTTTACTTCTAGACTTGTCAAATTATCATTACCTATATTTTTCTCAACAAAATCTCCCCTTTTCTTATAAACTATTTCATAAATACCTACTTCTTTATTAGAACTCGTTTC
>JAMOTU010000237.1 GCA_027062165.1 Candidatus Altimarinota bacterium | reverse complement strand
CGTCTTTTGCCTCTTCGTCGTCTTCAAGTAAAGAAGTAAAAAACCTGTTCATTAAAATACTATCCACCGCCTCTATTAACGCCTCTAACTCTTCCATTCTCTCACCTGCGTCGCTTAAAAAGTTTAACACTTCCCTTTGTGAATACTCTTTTAACGGAGCTCTCCCGTAGAAGTTCGTTTTAATTTCGCTTATCTCAACTAATGCCCTGTTACCTCTTAAATCCAACGCTACGCCCTCAAAATCCGTAAGTGGAATGAATTTTGCTAGTTTCATTTGGTGTCCTTTTCCTCAATATTATTGAGTTTTTACAAAAAAATTATAAGATAAATTGAGATTAAAAGTCAAATTATTAATTAAATATTATTTAACTTTTTTGTTATAATTCTCAATAATCCTTAATAAAGGTAACATATGACTTATGAAGAATTTAAAGCTAAACTTAAAGAATGTAAATTGACTATAAAAGAGTTTGCTAATCTTTGTGGGCTTCACCCAAATTCTATATCTACCACTTGGAAAAACGGCACTCCCAAATGGGTTGATGTATTTTTGGATAACTACCTCATCGCCAAAAACATTGACGAATTTTGTAAGAAATTCTGTTCTAATAAAGATGATAAATAATCCATCATAATTTGCCTCTCTAAGCGTTTCTAATACATTTTCTTTGATTTTAGCTATAATCATAACCCTTGAATAGAATAAAGGCTTATAAGCCCTTAAAAATAATCTCATCTTTTGCCTCTTTTTAACGGCTCTCTTAATCTTGCAGATATTATCTCTCTTAGTTCCGTAAGTTTTGCAATGTTTTTTGGAGTTCTAACCAGCTCGTAATAATCGCACTTCACACCCTCTACTCTCACATTCATAATATTTTCATAGCCGATATACTTTCTTATATGGCTTATGGCGTTCGTTATTTTTGATACTCCGCAGTTGTTATTCACCTGATTAACCATTTCCCCGTCTAAGAGCTTTTCCACCAAGCACAATACCTCTCTTGTTCTTAAATACTTCCAGTCAGGCGGGGTATCTGGAAACTTTGGCTTTGGTAAGTATCTTTTAATTACTTTCATTTTCCCTCCTTAAAAGTTCTTGTTTTATTTGCCTCTGCAAAATCAATCTTTTCCCCTGCAACTAAAAATCTATCTTTGGCTTCTTTAAAATGATTAAACTTTTCAAATATCCATAACTGCACTAACTCATAATAAGTAATCCCTGCCTTTAAAGGAAGTTCAGCGATAGGTATTTGTTTCCCAAGCATTTCCCTAACACTCATTATTCACCTCTGCTGTTTTTTTCTTGAAATATTCTTCAACTTCTTTAACGTTAAAAAGCGTTGTTTTTGCTGTTGGCTTTAAAGGTTTGGGGAAATTCGGGTCTTCTTTTGCGTAACGGTATATAGTGCTTCTACCTATACCGAATATCTCTGCAAGTTCTTTTGGTCTTCTGTAAAGAGGGCTTTCCATTGTTACTCCTTGTTTTTTAAGAATTTTAAGCCAAAAATAAGACAACCTTAGAAATGTTAATTATTTATAAACATTTTTGAGATTAAATGGCTAACAATGGAATTATGAGGAAAAACTTAAGTAGTTGTAATGAAGTTTTATAAATTAAAAAAGAGGAATTTTTAAAAGCATAAATTTCCTAATTTTCTCTTTTTAAAATTTCTTCAATTTTAGATATTTTTTTATATTGACTTTCTATATATTTATTTAAAGCATCAAGCTGTATTTTTACTGGATATTTTGATAAATAGTAGCTTGCTATGGAGTTTTTTGTAATATTTTTAGATTGGTTGATAGCAATACAGTCGTAAATATATATTAAATCTATTAACTTTTCTTCTATTGGTGCAAAAGAATTATTATATTTTAAAAGTTTCATTATTTCTTGATGTTTAGATTTATTATAGATTTTTTGAGTAAATTTTTTCTTTATAAATTTTATTTGGCTAATTAATTCTTCTTCTGATTGAGTTAAATCAAAATTTATATAAAATATCTCTTCACCTCTAAATGCTGCAAAAGGATTATTTAGCCATTGTCTAAAAAGGTGTAAGTGTGTTTTTATTATGTATTGATAATCTTTATAAAAATCTTCTTCTGAGTATCCTATAAAATCTAAAAAATTTTTTTTCTTTTTTTCTAAATCTTGTTTATTATAAAAAGGATTATTTGGATATTTTTCTGCTTCTTCTAAAAGAGAGTTTAAGAGTTCTAATTCTTTTTTAACAAAATAATAAATATGAAATTGAAAAAATTCTTCTATTGATTCTGGAAAATCTCCAATTGTTTTTCCAAAAGGTAAGTCAATTAATCTATTTTTTAATATATTAATATTTGGATTATAATTAGATAAAAAACCAAAAGAATCGAGGAGATAATTTAATCCTGTAATAGTTAAATTTTCAACATTTTGTATACTTTCATCAATAAGCCACTCTTTTAATTTTTCTTTGTTTTTTATTAAATTTCCTCTATTTTTGTTTTTATACCTTTCAATTAATAACCTTATTATATGATTTAGGTATAGCTTTAAATCTTTCGTTGTTTCATAAAATTCTATAAATTCAGTATAATATTTGTAATCTCTTTTTAAAATTATGCTATCATTATCTTGCTTTCCCATTGCTTGTCCTTTATTATTTACTCAATACCTCAACAAAATCTTTATTAATATAATACTTGGCTTTACCGATTTTTTGTTCTTTAAGTAAGCCTATAAGAGACAACTGCTTGAGATATTTAGAGGCTGTCTGTCGTGTGACGCCTAAGTGTTTTTCTAAAAACTCTATTTTAGTGTATGGATTCCTAAAAAGCAGTTCTACTAACTCTTTTGAGTATATTTTAGGAAGTTTCTCCTGGATAATTTCGGCTTGTTTATCCATTAAGGCTTTTATATCTTCAATGGTTCTTATCGTTCTTTTAGAAGTCTCTTCCACCGCTTCAAGCATAAAAAGGATATATTCTTCCCAGCTTTCGTCCCGGTGTAGTTTAGCTAATAGCTCATAATATTTATCTTTGTTTTGAATAATATATTCACTGATATAAAGTATAGGCAAATTAAGCAGGTCTTTATATACCA
>JAMOTU010000236.1 GCA_027062165.1 Candidatus Altimarinota bacterium | reverse complement strand
TATAAAGACGTTTAAGCATTTTCTTACGAGATGCTATTTTGAATTTCTTACGTTTTTCAGTTTCCGTTTCGTGGAAACGGCGAGCTCTAGCTTCTGTAACGATTAAGTTACGGTCAGTTTGCTTCTTAAAACGACGGTAAGCAGCATCAAAATTATCATCTGCACGTAGTACGATACCAGGCATATCACATCACCCACTTTCTTTTAAAATTTGAACTAAAATTATAACTAAATATTCTTAAAAATTTATATTTTCTTACTTATGCAAAAAGTAAGTAAGAGAGTATAAATAACTTATATAGTTTTAGAAATAATATAGAAGATATTAAATACACAACTTCTAAACTCAATATTAATGATAAAACTATAATTAATTCATTACTAATTCCTATATTAAATGATTATGAAAAATTAGAAAAGCTTGTTTCAGATATAGAAAATAAAGCAAAAATAGCACCCAAAGAATATTTCTTAAAAACCTCTGACTTTGTAAATAGGATAGATAAACTTTACACTACATCTAAAAATATACTCCTTGATAAGCTAAAAAACAGCAAAACAGAATTTGAAAACAAACTGTTATTTGGAACTATTATATATATTTTTCTTATTTTTCTAACTACATTAGTTGTTTATATTTTATTTAAAAATAGAGATAAAGAGATAAAAAAAGAACAAGATGAGTTTATAAGTTTAATCCAAAATAATTATACACAAGAGCAGGATTTAAAATCTATTTGTAATAAATCTATAAATCATATTATCAATTATTTTCAAGCTATAAATGGTTCTTTGTATCTTTATAATGAAGACAATAAGAAACTTTATCTAAGTGCTACTTATGGCATAAAGTATGATTCTATAAGCCAAACTTTAGACTTGCATCAAAACATAATTTCTGAGAATATTTTAGAAAAAAAGATAAAAATTATAGATATACAACAACAGATAAATATCGGTACTGTAGATACAATAGGAACAAAATTAGTGATTATACCTATGATTGAGTTTGATAAAAGTATAGGTACTATGCAACTGGTGTTTGACAATAAATTCAAACTGGTTGACATAGAGTTTTTAAATAAAGTTATAACCATAATGAGTGCTTACATAAATAAAGCACAAAAAGATGAAGAGTCGTTAAAATACCTAAAACTAATCGATAAAAATGTACTTATATCAAAAACAGATCTAGATGGTAATATGATAGAAGTTAGTGATTATTTTTGTAAACTTTCTAAGTACTCAAAAGAGGAACTAATAGGAAGAAACCATAGAATACTAAGACATGAAGATATGACAAAAGATTTTTTCAAAAATCTATGGGATACAATTCTTGATGGTAAGATTTGGAGAGGTGATGTAAAAAATAAAACAAAAGATGGTGGTTTCTTTTGGGCAGATACAACCATCTCTCCAGATCGTGATATTAATGGTAATATTATTGGATATACAGTAATTAGAAATGATATTACAGATAAAAAACTAATTGAGGAAATTTCTATTACTGATGGTTTAACATCTTTGTACAATAGACGACATTTTGATAATGTATTTGAGCAACAGATCAAACAATCAAAAAGAGATAAAAATTTATTGGGTTTTCTTATCATAGATATAGACCATTTTAAACAATACAACGATACTTATGGTCATCAAGAGGGCGATAAGACTTTACAACGAGTAGCAAAAGTACTAAAAGAAACATTAAAAAGACCTAATGATTATACTTTTAGATTGGGTGGTGAAGAGTTTGGACTGCTTTACCAGACCAAAGACAAAGATGGAGCTATAGCTATAGCAGATAAGGCTAGAGCGAGTGTAGAGAACTTAAAGATAGAACATAGTAAAAATTCTGCTTCAAAATACATCACTATATCTAGTGGTTTATATATAGTTAATAATGATGATAAAAATAATATTTCTCAAATATATAAAAAAGCAGATGAAGCACTTTATAAAGCAAAAGAAAGTGGTAGAAATAGAGTGGTATTAGGTAACTGATGTTACGAAAATTTAAATTTAAAAGGTAAAATTATGAAAAAAAACATAACAATAAATCAAAAGCTTTTCTTTATGACTATGGTTTCCGTAGCTATTTTACTATACTATGCAATTGTAGCTAGTGTAGAGTCATATAAAAGATATGAAAATCTCAATAATCTTCACAAAACGATTGAACTCTCTATAGCTTCTGCTACACTTGTACATGAAACACAAAAAGAGAGAGGGTATACTGCTGGTTTTTTAAGCTCAAAAGGTAAAAAGTTCTCATCAGAATTGATTCAGCAAAGAGTTTTAACCAATGATAAAATTTCTAAGTTAAAAGCTTTTTTAAAAACTTTTAAAGAAAACAGTTTAGATAAAGAGATCAAAAGTAATCTTGATACTGCTTTAACTAAACTTTCAAAGATTCAAGATATGAGAAGTAAAATATCATCATTTAGCACCTCAAAAGTAGAAGCTATAAAATACTATACTTCTATAAATACTTCTTTGTTAAATATTATTTCTGAAATAGGAAAAAAATCAACAAATGACAAATTATCTAAATCTTTGATAGCCTATGCTGCTTTTTTAAATGCCAAAGAAAAAGCTGGGATAGAAAGAGCTGTTGGTGTTGGTGTGTTTGTAAATAAAGGATTTAATGGAAATTCAGTTGCAAAAGTAAAATTAGCAACACTGATAGCACAACAAAAAACTTATTATGATATGTTTGAAAAAATAACTTCAAAAGAAAATCTTAATTTTTTTAATGATGCTCTTTCCATACCAGAAATAGCAGAAATTGTAAAATTGAGAAAAATGATATTTAATAATGAAAATATAGAAAGTTTCAATATCTCTCCAAATCATTGGTTTAAAACTATGACTGTAAAAATAAATGCACTTAAGAAAATAGAAACTCATTTAGGTAAAACAATTTTACTTCAAGTAGATGATTTAAGTGATATCTCTTTATCACATTTGATTTTAACATCTACTATATCGCTAGTTCTTATAATATTTATGTCGATATTTGGTTATATAGTTGCTAAAAATATTTTAAATAAATTAGGTACATTAACGAATACTTCTGCAGGATTATCAACAGGAGATGCTGATTT
>JAMOTU010000235.1 GCA_027062165.1 Candidatus Altimarinota bacterium | reverse complement strand
TTCTGTAACAAATCATCTCTCTAATCATTTTCTCAATAAAGTTTGTAATCCCTTAGGCAATTCTTTTATATCGTCCTCTAATTTTTCCCATAAAGTTTGTTTTATTTTTGTTGTACCGTTGCTCATAACAAAAAATTTATTTAAGTATATAAAATATCTTTTTTTCAAACTATAAAAGAATTTCTAGCATTTTTCCAATCTAAAGTATTTTTTCAAAATTTATCAATAAAAAATGATTTTTCAATAATAAATCAAGATAAGTTTAATAAGCTCTTTAATTCTGACAAAGTAAATATATGATAATATCTTTCTAAAACTAATCATTTGTCAGTTTTCCAAGGCACATTTATATCATTCCACTTCCGATTCCCAAAAGTCAATATACTTCTAAAAAAGGATTTTATTATCTCTTTCCAATATTTTTTTAAAAACCATTTTGAAAAACTCCAATTGGTCATTATTACTTTTCCTCAATAATTTAATACTTTATATATTCCTTTTAAAACCGACAATCTCATATTTTCACTAGGAATATGTTGAAAAGAAGCTATCAATATTACAAAATCATATTTTTGCTGTTCTTCTAATTTTAGATAATTAAACATTTCATCTACTACAAAATTAGCATATTTATCTCATTTATATTTAGATTTAGCTATATTAATAAGATTATCTGATATATCTACTCATACATAATCAAAACTTATATCCAAATTTTCTTTCAAATATCAATAAAATCTACCATCTCAACATCAAAGTTCTAAAATTTTTACCTTTCACTCTTTGGAGTAAGATTTTATCTCGTCTAAAATAAAATTAAATTCTGGCCACTTCTTCTTTCTAGTCAAAGAAAACTTTTCTGCTTCGATATTATAAAAATTCTTAAGCTGACTAATTATTTTATATTCTTTCGACATCAATAGGCAACTTAAATGTAGTAAAAACTATATCTAAATAACTCTTTATAGCTCTTAACATATTTAATTTAGAAATTTTATAATCGTCTGATAAATTGATAATCTTTTCGGTATTAGAATATCGGCTATTAAATGCTTTTACTAATTTAAACAAATGACTAATTATAAAATTAGGCTTTCCTTGTTTATAAGCTAAAATATAATAATAAATAAATTTTTCCAAATCTTTTAATAAATCTTTTTCCTCTTTAGAAAGTAAATCAAATTTAAATTCATCTTCTTTGACTTGTAAACTTTCTTTTATTTTTCCTATCAAATTTTTCAACCTAACATAAGAATAGATAAGGTATATACCAGTATCTCATTGCAATTGTGTCATTTTATTAATATCAAAATTTATATCCTTTATAGGATCATTTTTTAAATCATTAATTATAATAGCAGCTATTGCCAATTTTAATGCTATATTTTTATCAATTCTATCTCCATAATCAGACAATATTTTATCTACTACCAATTTTATTACATCTTTGACCTTTATTATATCTCCTTTTCTAGAGGACATCTTCTTTCATCAAATAAGAAGCAAACCAAAAGGAATATGTATCAAATTCTCTTTTTTAATATATCATAATGCATCAGCTAAACTAAATACCAATTTGAAATGTAAAGTCTGCTCTTTTCAAACAATATAATAAATCTTATCTGCATTTATTTTTTTAGTCCTTATCCATATCATAGCTAAATCTCTAGTAGCATACAATGTAGTACCATCTTTCTTTTTCATTAATAAGATTTCATAATTATTATTATTTCATTGAATTTCTTTCAAATTTACCTGATCCTTCTTCAGAGGAACAAATTCTTCATTAACTTTCTTAAACACCACTATCTTTGCTCCTTGACTATCAATAAGATAACCTTGTTTTTCTAAATCATCTATTACTTGTGGAACATACTTTTCAGCATAATATTCTCATTCATAGATATCAAACTTAACTCACAAAATATCATAAATCTTTTGAAATTCCTCTAAAGAAATTTTCCTAAAAGTTTCCCATAAAGCCACATACTCAGGATCTTTATCTGAAAGTTTCTTAAAATAATATCTAGCTTTCTCTTCTTTGTCAGAGTCAGGAATATCTTTAAA
Source organism: Candidatus Altimarinota bacterium (assembly GCA_027062165.1). Classification (GTDB taxonomy): domain Bacteria; phylum Patescibacteriota; class Gracilibacteria; order Absconditabacterales; family Absconditicoccaceae; genus JAMOTU01. Next base: position 13,398 of record JAMOTU010000235.1, on the reverse strand, counting down.
AAAAGCATACAATTTTCATAAAGTACCTATTGGATTTTTTTCTAAATTATTAATAAAATCTTGCCCTATTCATATTTCCTTAACTTTTTGTTTAATATCATCAGGAAGTTCTTCAACTTTTTCTGGATTTTTCAAAAAATTCATAAAATACAAATAAGAATATATTAACTTTCAAAAAGGAGTTCCCCAATCACCAATATAATTCCATCTTATCACTTTGGCATCAAGTTGCTGTAAAATATTAGCAAAAACATCTCATAAAATAGTAGCCCTAAAATGTCACATAGACATTTGCTTAGCTATATTAGGGGAAGAATAATCAACAATAGCATTTATCTTTAAATAACCAGGTAATATCTTTTTATCAGGAATATTATTTAAAATTTGTCTTATATAATCGTCTGTCACTATTAAATTTATAAAAATTCAATGTTGCGATACTTCTTTTATAAAACTAATATTCTTTTCTTTTAATTTTTTATAAATAAAATCAGATGTTTCTTTAATATTTGTAAATTTATCTTTATTTAGATCAAATATAGACTTTATATCAATTGTCCAATCTACTTCAGAAACATTTGGACTTTTTAATACAAAATCTGGTAACCTTAAATCTTTAAAAACAGATTTAATTTCTTTTTCTAACTCCAAATATGGATACATTATTCTAAAGTAAATTTATTTATAAAACACCTCAAAACCTCTTAAAGGCTTCGAAAATTTAATTTTAACAACTGGATAGTTGCAAGTAGCTTTATCCAAAGGCTTCTCGTTTAAATCATAAATACCTTCTATCTTCACTTTTCAAAGTCCATATGGAGCAATAAAGTTCAATTGCTGACCTGGAAATATCGTATCTTTAGGAACAAAATTTAAAATATTATACTCTTTACCTTCTAAATAATCATCTAGCGTAGAGAATGTATATCACAAATATTGCCCTATTTTAAGCGGTCAAGCTCTATCATAAGTAATACTTGATAAAGTATAACCTGGTAGAAAATCTCCGCAGCAATTTATATCATCATCTTTTATAATTTCCAATAATTCTCTTATATTTTTTTTCTCCAAAATATCATCTTTAATATTGTATATTTTTCTTCTAATATCATTTTCTGATAATTTTTGAAACTCTTCTTTTAAATTTCCTTTTCAATCTGTAATTTCCATTTCAGGAGTAAATCTAATATCGTTAAACAAAAATCACTCCCAATAATATCTATGAGGTATTTTATAAACCAAATTTTTTATTTCTTCATCAATTTTTTTTCACGAAAGAATTGCATCTCTTACATGTCTATAAGCTTTAACAGTAGAAGCTACATAAAACTCTGATTTACTTCTTCATTCTATCTTTAATCAATCTACTATATTCAAAAGCTCTCATAGTCTCTCAATCGTACATAAATCTTTAGACGACAATAAATAACTTCATTGCTCATCTTCCACTAATTGAAACAATCTTCAAGGCCTTTTTTCTTCTTCTAAATATACTTTAAACTTATATCTACATACGTGTGAACATTCTCATTTATTACCATCTCTACCTGAAAAATACTCACCTAACAGACATCTTCCTGAATATGACATACACATAGCACCATGAACAAAAACTTCCAATTCCATATCAGGAACTTTATTTTTTATTTCCTCTATCTCTTTTATATGAAGTTCTCTAGCCAATACTATTCTCTTAACTCATAGATCATACCAAAATTTAACAGCTGCTCGATTTAAAGTATTTGTTTGTGTACTAAGATGTAAAGGTATATCTGGCAAATATTTTCTAATTATTTTATAAGTCCCAGGATCAGAAAATATTATAGCATCTGCTCAAAGATCAGATATTCTTTCTACTATACTTTCAAAAACTTTAATATCTATATTTCTAGGAAAAATATTCATTGTAAGATAAGCTTTTGCACCTATTTTATGAATATCATCAATAGTTTTTCTCAAAAGTTCAAATGTCTTAATTTTATTTTGTCTCATTCTTAATGATGTAAAAGGAACTCCGACATATACAGCTTCTGCCCCATTTAAAGCAGCTATCACTGCTTTAGACCAGCTCCCCCCAGGAGCAACTATTTCAGGAATTTTTTTTGCCATTATATTTATTTAAAACTTAATCTATAAATTTTTCCTCACGAAAGAAAATAAACATCAAATCATCTATGTCCAAGTAAAATACCTGAAAAACTTAATACAAAGTCACAATTCACAAATTTATTATCACATACAAACAATTTATCTTTTATTTTTTCAAAATATACTTTATATTTACTTCAACAAATTATATATAAAACATTGTCTTTTTTTGATTTCTTACATTCATCAAAATCTATATTATCCTTGTCAATTGTTTTAACTTTAAAATCAGAGAAAATAAAAAATTCTCTATAATCACTATCAGAAATAAAAAAATTTATAGTACTATTCTTATATTTTACCCAATAAATTCATTTATAAACACTATAAAAATTGAGTTTATTTTCTAAAAATTTGTAAGGTCTTTCATTAATTAAAACTTCTCCACTTTCAACCGGAAAATACAATGTAAAAGTAGAATTTGCTCTTATTAGACCTACATTATCATAATATCTATATCCTAATACTACATACACTAAAATAAAAATAAAAAAAATAAGCCACAAAAAGAGTTTAATAAAAACTCTTAAAGCAATATCCATATTAAAAAATAATTAAATAAAACTTTAAGCAACTTTCAAAATCTTTATCTTATACTTACCTTTCGGTGCTTTAACAACAACTGTATCTCCTGCTTTCTTTCACGCCAATGCTTTTCATAAAGGAGATTCCAGAGAAAATGCATTTTGATCAGCATCTACCTCAGAAGATCAAACAATAGTAACATCCCACACTCTTCCCTTATCGTCTTCAAAAGTTACTTTTGATCAATATCCAACAGTAGCTCTTTTTTCTCATTCATCAATTATCTTTGCATTAGAAATTATTTCTTCAAGTTGAGCTATTCTAATTTCTATTTGATTTTTTCTTTCCATTGCAGAATCATATTCTGCATTTTCACTAATATCTCACTGAGCTATTGCTTCTTTTAAAGTTTCTAAAACTTTGGGTAATTCCTCTTCCTTTAACTTTCTTAATTCTTCAACTAACTTCTCATAACCTTCTTTTGTAAGGTATTGAATATTGTCAGTCATACTATAACGTTAAATTTATAAAATAAAATTTTAAATTTTTATCTTACTTTTTTGACAAACTTTGTTTTAAATGATCAAAAGCATGATTTACCAAATCATTGATATTCTTAAAAGGTACATCATTTTTATATATAAACATCTTTCAATCCAAGTCAAATCTAAAAGATCACTCATATTTTCATTGTTTATTTTTCTTTATAGCAATATCTATTATAATTTCAGCATCTTCTTTAGTAAGAATTTTTTTCAAATATCTGTCTAATTTTTGATTTATATTTTTTTCCACTAATTTTTTAATATCTTCTTGTAAAGCTTCTGTAATATTATCAAACTTATAATTTACTTTTATTCTTTGACTCAAAGTCATTAAACCTACCTTTTAAAAATATAAAAATTAAAATAATTTATAAAAATATTTTGTTATTTTTCAACTGAATCTTTTTTCTTAGCTTTTGTTTTTGCTAATTGCTTTCTAATTAATTGTTGAATAAGTTTAGGCTCTATTTCTTCATGAATATATCTTTCTATAGGTCTTGCTCCATATTCTGGAGAATAAATCTCATCTATTATTTGAGATATTTTTTTATTCGTATACTTAGGCAATTTAATATCCTTCTTCTCCTTCCAAAGTTTATAAAATTCATCTAATTTTAACTTAAATATCTTTGCTAATGTTTCTTTAGATAAAGGCTTAAATACAACTATATAGTCTATTCTATTCAAAAGCTCAGGAGTTAAAAATTCTCTCAATTTTTCTAAAACTCTTTCTTTTATCTCTTCAAATTTTTTATTTTCCTCTTCGGATTCTTCTGAAGTAGTAAATCAAATAGTAGGTACTTGTTGAGCAAATTCCTCAGATCATATATTAGATGTCATTATTATAATGGTATTTTTAAAATCTACTATTCTTCATTTTGAATCTTTAACATATCACTCATCTAATATTTGAAGCAATATGTTTAACACATCTGGAGAAGCCTTTTCAATCTCATCAAATAAAACTACAGAATATGGTCTACGTCTCACAGCTTCTGTAAGCATTCCTCACTGTTCATATCACACGTATCCAGGTGCTGTTCATATAAGTTTAGATACACTATGTCTTTCCATAAGCTCGGACATATCCACTCTAATTAAAGCTTTTTCGTCTCCAAAAAACTCCTTAGCCAAAAGTTTAGCTATGTATGTTTTTCATACACCAGAAGGTCCTAAAAATAAGAAAGAAGCTATCGGCTTATTTCTCTTAACTAAAGACAACCTTCATCTTTTTATAGCATCTATAACTTTTTCTATTACTTCATCTTGTCATAAAACTTTACTCTTCAATACCTTTTCTAAATTTATTATCTTCTCTACTTCACTCTCTGTTACTTTATGAGCTGGAATTCATAATTTATCTGCCAATACTTTTCATATATCTTCAGCAGTAATGGTAGGTCTTAAATGTTTAGGTAAATTTATATCATATCTTAATTTTCTCATTTTTTGCTTTATAAAATTTATCTCATCTTTTAACTGAGCAGCTCTAAAATAATCTTGATTCACAATAGCCTCATCAATTTCTCTTTCTAATTCTTTAATCTTTTCTTCATATTCCTTATAATTATCATTCTTTTCTAATTTTCTTGAAATAGTAGATTTTCTTGCACATGCTTCATCTAAAAGATCTATAGCTTTATCAGGTAGATGTTTATTCATTATATATCTTATACTCAAATCTACCGCTGCCTTTATGGCATCATCTGTAATATTTACTCCATGGAATTCTTCAAATTTATGTTTCAATCCTTGCAATATCTTGATAGCATCTTCTCTAGATGGCTCTTCTACAATTATTTCCTGAAATCTTCTTTTTAAAGCTGGATCCTTCTCAATATATTTTTGATACTCATCAAAAGTAGTTGCTCAAATTAACTGAATCTTTCACCTAGCAAGCAAAGGTTTAAGCATATTAGCAGCATCTAAAGTTCATTCCGCACTTCAAGCTCAAAGTATAGTATGCAATTCATCAATAAACAAAATTATATTATTTGTTGGATCAGCAGCTTCTTCTAAAATAGATTTGAGTCTTGCCTCAAATTCTCATCTATACTTAGTTCAAGCAACCAAGCTACCCATATCTAACATAAAAATCCTTTTATTTTTTAACCTATCTGGCACTTTTCACTCTACTATTCTTTGAGCTAAACCTTCAACAATTGCAGTTTTTCATACTCAAGCTTCTCAAATCAAAAGAGGATTGTTTTTTGTTTTTCTAAACAATGTATAAATAACTTGATCAATCTCTTTATCCCTTCATATAACCGGATCTAACAAACCTTCTTTAGCTTCTTTTGTTAAATCGGTTCAAAAATATTCTATAGTCAATTTTTTTTGATCAGTTTTAGTATTTTTAGAAGAATCAACTTCACTTTCTATATTATTTTTATTATTTTTAGACTCGTCGTCTGGTTCTAAAAGATCTATATCATCAAACGATAATAATATCTCCAATTTTTTATCTTTATTCATTCTTTTATATTTATTATGAAATAAATTTTTTTCTTGTAAAAACACTTCAATTTTATTTATTAGTCATTTTAAATCAACTCCTGTTCTTTCAACTAACATCATTTCACTTATATCAAGCGTCAAAAGTCACAAATACAAAAAATGAAAAATATTTAAAATTTTATATTTTTTCTCCAACTTATTTAATACAAAAATTATATCATCTGGTATTACAACATCTAAATCTATTCTTTTATTATCCAAAAAACTACTCTGTTTATAAAACATTCCTAAAAACTCTATATCTTTGCTAGAAAAATATTTATAAAACACTTCTTTTAATCAATTTTTACGCATTAAAAAATCATATACATATCAAACAAAATCTCAACCACTAAGAACATTTTTTTTCTTAGCTTTACAAACAAAACTAGCTCAAATAAAATGTTTCAAATATTTTTTAACTAAACTTATTTTCTTCATCCCCTTTTAGTTAAAAACTTTATAAGTTCTTTTATTCCTAGTTTAAAAAAATCTTTAAAATAAAAAACTTTCTTCAACCAACTCTTTCATTTTTTTGTCTTAGAAAATACACCAAAACCTACTATTGTAGAACCTATAACAGCTCAAATCAAAAACTTATGAACTTTTTTTTTATCTACTCTCTTAAATTTAAACATCAAACCAATATCATCAACTAATAAAAGGTGCTACATCAAGATAATAACAAATTATTTTAAATTTTCAACTTTTTCTTTATCAGTTCATCCTTGCTCTTCTAAAGTCATTCAAACTAAAGCTTCATCCTTATTCATTTCATCTACTATATTTCATTTAGAATCTCTTTTAATATAAACATGCATTAAAACAATCATTGGTTCTCTTCATATAGTTCTTAATATAAATTTTGACATTTCTTCCTTTATCTTCTTTAAAATATCTTTTACTTCAGCTTTTGGATCTTTTTTTAAATATTCGTAATATTTCTTTTTTGCAAATTCAACTATATTAGTATGTACTTTTCTTACTTCAGATGAATAAACAAATCATCTACTTTCTATTTGTATATTTCCAACAAGCTCTTTAGTTTTACTATCTACTTTGAAAATAAGAGCTATCATTCAATCTTCTGCCATTATTTGTCTAGCTTTAATTACATACTCACCTGAAAGATGACCTATACCAAGACCATCTATCATAATAGTATCAAGTTTTAACTTTTTGTCACTAACTTTTACCTTATTTGAATAAACTTCCAAAATAGAACCATTGTCTATCAGAAAAACATTTTCATCTGGCATACCCAACTCCATAGCAAGTTTTTTATGGGCATATCTCATATAAAGTTCTCCATGAACAGGCACAAAATATTCAGGTTTAACCAAAGAAAGCATCAATTTTAAGTCATCTTGCCGCCCATGTCCCGAAACGTGTAAATCTAATTCTTGATTTGTTACCACATCTGCTCCTTTTCTAATAAGTTCATTTATCATATTTACAACTGCCAATTCATTTCCAGGAATAGGTGCAGCAGATAATAATACTCTATCACCTGGTCTTATTTTAATATGTGGATGTTCTCCTTTAGCAATTCTTACCAATGCTGAAAATTCTTCTCCCTGTGATCCAGTAGTCAAAATAATTACTTTGTGATCAGGTAAACTCTCTACATCTGGGCCTATCCTTCTTACTATACCAGGAGCAGGTTTAATATATCCCAATTGTTTAGCAATTTCTACATTATTAATCATAGACCTACCTGACAAAAACACTATTTTTCAATATTTCTCAGCATAAGAAATAATCTGAGCTATTCTTCCAATAAGAGAACTAAACGTAGCTATAATCAACCTAGATTTTGATTCCTTTATAATTTGTTCCAATGTTTCTCAAATCTGTTTTTCTGAAGGCGTCCTTCAAGGTTTAGTAGCATTAGTAGAGTCAGAAAACATAATTTTTACACCCTCTTGACCTATTCTAGCAATTTTAGCTAAATCAGCTACTTTATCTAAAGCAGGAGTATAATCTATCTTAAAATCTCAAGTATGGACTATTAACCCTTTTGGAGTATGTATAGCTAAACCTATAGCTTCTGGGATACTATGATTTACTCTAAAAAATTCCACTGTATAACATCAAGCTTTCACTATATCTTTATCTGGATCTATTATTTGATATCTAAATTTTTGCAAATGAGGCGTTCATTCTAACTGTTTTTTTATAAGAGCTATACTAAGCTGTGTTCAATAAGTTATAGGATAGTCCAAGATAGGCAAAATATGTTTCATAGCTCAAATATGATCCAAATGCCCATGAGTTATAAAAATTCATCTAATTTTATCTTTTTTTCTTTTTAAATAGCTTACATCAGGAATTATATAATCCACTCCATACATCTCACCTCCTGGCATAAGCATTCAAGCATCTATTATAATAATATCACCTCTATATTCTAAAAACATCATATTTTCTCAAACTTGTTCTAATCATCACAATGGAACTATTCTTAAAGGCATCTCTCTTTTTTTATTAGAATCTTTTTGTATTTTTTGTATTATTTCCATATTAGGCTTCTTCTCAAATTTTAAATTAACAAATCATTTTAATTCTTCATTATTTCCTTGATTTTTAACCATCATTTTATAAATAAGTTAATAAAATAAATTTAACAACAAAAAACAAATTAAAATGAACTTTGAATTATTTCGTCAAGAATGTGAAAAAGAAAAAATACCAATAATAAGTAAAAATACTGAAAGGTTTATAATAAACCTATTGGAAGAAAAAAAACCTACTAATATCCTTGAAATATGAAGTGCTGTATGATACAGCGGACTAATAATGGCAAACACTACTAAAAAACGAAATGGAAAAGTTTATTCTTTTGAAATAAGTAGCTCAAGTTATCTAAAAGCTATACAAAATAGAAGAACTTTCAAAATCTGGAATATATACTTTTATAATGCAGATTTTTTAAAAATAAATCTAAACAAAATAATTAATACTTTTGTAGATTTTGTTTTTATAGACTGAATGAAAAGAAGTTATCTAAAATATTTTCTTAAGAGTATCAATCACAGCCTTAAAGGCAAGACCACTTTTATATTTGATGACGTAATCAAATACAAATCAAAGTTAAAAGATTTATATAAATTTTTAGAAAAAAATCAAATCAAATATGAAATAAAAAAATTAGATAAAGACGATGGTATATTAATCATCAAATGAATATAACTTTTTCAATTTTTCTTTATCTACCTCCAATTTTTTTTCTTCTACTTTCTGGCTTGTAGAAGTTTTAATATAATAAGATAAAACATCTTTGGGATCTACTTGTTTTGTTGGTATATATATCTTTTTAGGAACATCAAAAAAATAAGTTCTTAAAAGCTTAGCTACAAAAGGAATGAGACTTAACTCTGATATATTAAAAAAAGCTATCAAAATAGTTATAAGCATAATAGGAGAAACCAAAATAATAGCAGTTATTTTATCTAATCATGATTTCACTAAGTTTTGCCAAATAACTAAACTAAGAGCAGCTCCAGCAGCCAATATCAACAATTGAATCAAATTTACGCTTATTGGTCAAAGTTGAACATCCATATTCAAAAATCATCCTTTAATATTCTTGGGTACAAATACTCCGCTCATAATAAAATTTTATTGATTGCTAAAGTAATAAAATTATACTAATCAATACTATTTTGTCAAATTTAATTTTTATTATTATCTGTTATGTTCATTATAAACCAATCTTCAAACTTAAAATGAGAAATTAAAGTATCATGAAGTAAAAATGCTGCTCTTCCTATACTAGCTGCCAATTATTTAACCAATCAAAAAATACAATTAAATAATCTACCTAACATATTAGATGTCCAGTCTCTCAAAGAAACTCGAAAACGAGCATCAGAAAACTCAAAAAATTATTTTGATCTGACTAGCCCTGAAACTACTAAAATAAGAGCTTCTATACTTTTGATACCTGTAGGACTTTTAAAATATTGAGAAGTACATTTTTGTAAACCTGGATGATGCAATATATGAAAAAGACCTCTAGATGCTTTTGATGACGCATTTATACAAGCTGGAGTTTGGGTAGAGAATAATTGATATAAAATATATAAAAAAATAAATAAGCCGAATAGAAGAATTATACTACAAGAATTTAGTGTTACCACTACAGAAGCTTTACTCACTTACTTAGCTTTTTTAAAAAATGTTGACTACGAAATAAAAGTATACAATATTGCAATCGAACCACATGTAATAAATTTAATAAAATTCTTAAAAGGATTATGAGCACAAATTAAATTACATCATAATCACAGCGTCACCATTCAACCTACAAAAATAAATCCTCAAATAGAAAAATTTAACATAATATGAGATTATATAGAAGCTTGAACATTTTTAGGACTAGGTGCAATAGCTGATAATAGTAAAATAGTTATAAAATGATGTGATATAGAAGACCTTATCAGTGTATTCAAAGTAGCAGATAAAATAGGTATTAATATTAAAATTTTAAACAACGAAACATTCGAAGTAAATTCAAAAAATAAGAAAAATTATAAAGCTATCAAATTACAAACTATGATATTTCCGGGCTTCCCAACAGACTTACAATCTATTTTTGGGACAATTCTAACACAAGCAAATGGAGTAAGTAAAATATATGAAACACTTTTTGAAGGTAGATTTTGATATTTAACAGAATTAGAAAATATGGGGGCCAAAATAGAGATACTGAACCCTCATCAGGCTCTTATAATATGACCAACAAAATTGAAAGGTAGTTATGTAACAACAAAAGATTTAAGATGATGAGGAGCTCTTCTTCTAGCAGGAACTATTGCAGAAGGTAAAACTTACATAATGAACGAAAAAATTATTCTAAGATGATATGAAAATATTGTAGAAAAGCTAAAATCTATAGGAGTAAAAATCGAAAAAAAGTAAAATTTATTTTTATAAAAATAAAGGCCGCCAAATTTGGCGGCCTTTTAAAATCTATTTTTATTTTCTAAAATCCATAAGGCTTATAAATTTTTATCGCTGGATCATATATTATCACTACTGGGAAAGTTCAATATTTAGTTTGATCTAATTTATTACAAGAAGATCAATAATCAGAATTATCCCTTGGGTCACAAGCTTCTTTTCATAGATTAAATACTTTATGATATCTTCTTAAATAGTTTAAATCGTAAATAGCAGCTCTGTAAAAATTATCTGGAGTTCATTCAATTTCTTTTCCTCAAGGTAATGCATATTTTCAGTTTATTTTAATAGATCATCAAATAGTATTTCATCTAGATATTACTAGACCATATATAACAAGCTGATTATTAAGTTCCGAATTTTTATTTCATTTTACAACATTTAACATATAATTTTTTAAATCAGACTTAGCACCTATTGGAAAAACTCATTTTTCAGTAATAATTATGGCGTCAATATTCGTAACATTATTTGCAATATAAACATGTCATCAATTTCAATCGTCATCGCTTATTGCTACAATAGTTAACAACGAATCAGATTTATCTTTTTTAATATTTCAATTTATTACAACATCTCATCACTTAGCAAATATTAAACTTTTTCATTTAACAGTTCATCAATTTATCGTTATATCTCCATTATTATAACAAATTCATTTGATATCTCCATTAACATTTGAACAAGTAATATCTAATCATCTAACCAATTTAGTAACATTTCTTATAATACTATTATAAGCTCCATTTTTTATTAAATATGTACCCTGAGATTTTCACATTTGACTACTTTTATAATCTGATTTCCTAAAAAGTTCATATAATCACTTAGATGAATTAGAAAACAATCATTCTACATAAACTCATCGATAATTAACTGAAAGATTAGAATTCCATTTTATTTTGGACACTATTTGTTTTTCTCAATTTATTCAAATTAAATTATATTTAATAAATCCCTCTCCTCATAATTTAACTTTTGGTGAAGTAACTGATCAATTAAGTTCTAATCTAACTTTTAAATATACGGATTTTTTCTGATTTTTACTCAAATTACCTAAAAAATAAGTTCAATTTTTTAGTTTCTCTAAAATATTACTATATCAAGTAGCTGCAACCACATCTACATCAACAGGATTTCAACTTTCATCATAAACTTTTGGTTTCCATTTTATAAATACATTTTTAAGATCACTAGAATTATTATATTTTTTTATATTAAAAACTAACTTTATAGGTATATCAATTCAAAAACCATATATAGCATTAGCTTCTCATGTCATTACTTTAAAACCATTTACTATAGAATCAAAAATAAGACTATTACTATGCTCTTTTTCTATACTTTTAACTTGAGATAATATTAGCTCATAATAAGGATAACTTATTTTAGGTTTAACCCTATAAAATTGTATCTTAAACTTAGTACCTTCTACTTTACCTCTATTATAAGAATAAATATAATTTATATATTTACCATTTGAATCAATATTCGCATTATTAACAGATGGAAGATATATGGCATTTCCCTGATTAGTAATCTCATTTATATAAGGATATTCACTTGAAGTTAAAGTAATAGATTTTAATATAGAATTTCTTGATCTAATAATATTTCATTCTTTATCTTTAAAATATAAGATATACTTATACTTAGAATAAGCATCTCAATATATAGGATCATCTATCTTATTAATTAATAAAATGGTATTATCTTGGTCAATCTGTCAAGGAATAACTTTAAAATCAAATAAATATTCACTAGAAGTATATCATGCTGTATCCACATATTGAAAAGATATTATATAATTTCCAGCTTTTTTAATAGCCTCACAGCCTTTCCTTACATATAAGTGAATATATTTTCATTGTCATTTAGGAGAATTATAAGTTCACTGATATATACAATTAGAGGAATAAGGTGTTAGTCAACCTCATTCCAATTTCATAACTGTAAGATTTATTTTTTTGATTTTAGCATTATTTGTTCAATTATGAATAACCTTAACTTTACCTATTGGAATAACACTTCAAGGATGTGTGGATAAATAATTTGACGCCCAATCAGCTAATACAATTATCTTTCACTCTTTTCCACCCATATCAGAATTATCTATTTGGATATTATTAGGAGATCGACTTTGAAAATTTTCCTCGTCAATTTGTGGTATCTGATGAACATTTTGTATTTTAATTTCATCATCTTCATTAGTATCTTCAGAAGAAGAACATCAAGGATCATTAGAATAATCTACTTTTCCATCTCAGTCATTATCTATTCAATCTGAACAATCCGGCTTATTAACAGGTTGTGTTAAAGCACTACCATCTTCAAAATCAGCAGGAGAAGTACAATCTGGATCAGGAAAATATTCTCATGCTCAAGTAAAAAATCAATCTCCATCAAGATCAACCCCAGAATAATCTACTTTTCCATCTCAGTCATTATCTATTCAATCTGAACAATCCGGCTTTTTATATTTATATTTATATTCTAATGTGTATCCAGGTAGAGCAGCAGTATAATCTGACAAATTATTACCATTAGAATCAGTAGTTAATTTTAATACAACTTTAAATTGATCATAAAGTCAATAAGTTATAGAATTCAATATTTTTTGCTTTTCTTCAAAATCGTCAACATTTAAATGATTATTTACATATTCTTTAATATCATCTTCATCTATTGTAACAGATATAGTACAAGTATGTGTATATCA
>JAMOTU010000234.1 GCA_027062165.1 Candidatus Altimarinota bacterium | reverse complement strand
TAGACCAACTTTTCAAAATCAAAACTAACTTCTTCAAAAATTTAAAATCCATATATACAAAAAAGAAATATACCACTTTTTCTGAATTTATTAAACATTATTTAAAAGATTTAAATGAAGTATATTTCCTCGAATGAGGTGACTTTTCTTTTAAAATTGAAAAAAAAGAAAATTGATTAGTTTTAATCGACAATAAAGAAAAAATTTTTTTAGAACTAACAAATGATGAAATTAAAGCTTTACACAATTTTCTTAAAAACTGAAAAATAAATCAACAAAGAAATGAAAATTTAACTATACTTCAAAAACTTTTATTACAATTTAGACAATGACAACTTAATGCTATCAACTGAAAACCTTTCATCGTTTATGATATAGAAACTATTTGAAATACTGATAATTTAAAAAATACTAAATTTGCAATCTGATATTCTATAATTTCTAACGAAAATCACTCTAACAATTTAAAATTTAGATTTATATCTGAGAAAAATCTAAAAAAATTTGTAGAATTTCTATTAAACTTCGACTGATATATAATAGGATATAATCAAATTTCTTTTGATAATCCCGTGATAATCTATAATACAAATTTATGAGAACAAGAACTAGATATACTAAATAAAAAATCTATAGATCTATTTTTATTTATATGGAATCTAACAGGTAGAAGACTTTGATTAGATAATGTATCAAAAGCCCTGGTAGGTATTAAAAAAACTCTATCTTCATGATTGGAAGGTGAAAAACTATTAAGAGAATATGAAAAAACTGGAGAAAAGAAACTATTAGAAAAAGTAAAAAATTACTGTAAAAATGATGTTAAAATGACATTATGAGTATTATTATATTTTCTTACTCACAATAAAATATTTATTGATGGAAAAGAGTATGAATATACATTTAACCAATTTTTAAAACTTGCCTCATCTCCAAAAGACAAAAAGGAAGAAAAAAAACAAGAAATAAAATGATTATTCTAATCTTTATAAGGCAAACGAACATCTTCCAAACCTCTTCTTCTTAATTTTTCTTCTTTCCTTGATTTCCTAACTTCAAAATAAACTTCTAGAAATTCTTTAAAATAAGGATAATATATTGAATAAAACTTGGTTCTTACAACATTTTCAAACTTTTTAAGTTTGTCATTCCAAACCCAACTTTCATATCAAATAGTTACTTTTCTTAAAAATCCTCTTGAAGTAAACTCTAAAACTAAACGCTCTCATTTATAATCTATACAAATTTTTTTATATAGATTAACATATTTTCAATCTATTAATATATCCAAAGCCTCTCTAAGTTGTTCTTTATTTTGTAATTTTCTATCAACTATAAATACATTTTTATCATTTTCTAAAGTATAACCTATTTCTTTTTTAAAAAATCAAAGATATTCTTTTCTCTTATCTAATGTAATTTGTTTTTCTCTCTTTTCTATCATAATATTAGTCATAACCATATAAAAATAAAATAAACAACCATACTATCTCCAAATATATGTAAGAAAAATCCTGCTACTAACAATCAAATAAAACCATATATAGAATATCTTTTTAAATTATTTTCTAAACTATTCTTTGGAACTAATCATAATTTAATAATATAAAATAAAATTACAACAAACAATATCACTCCTATAACTCCCATATCGATAGCTATCTGCAAATAAGTATTTTCAGGGACCTTTTTCTTTATTTCACGTAAATTATTTGTATTTGCCGTATAAAAAGCCGAAGGTCAAGCTGTTCAAAGTCCATATCACAAAGGATTATCTTTAACATATAATATACCCAATTTAGTTAAAGCAAAATGATCAAAAGTAGACAATGGTCTAGCTTTATTTAACACAAACAATCCTATAAATAAAATAATAAATCAAATTGTTGTCCATATTAATTTATCTACTAATTTCTTCCGAAAAGCTATAATACTCTCTATAATAACTCACAACAAATAAGCTCTAGATAAAGTAAAAAAGCCATTTATTAAATCCCAAAAATAAAGTTTAGAAAAGTACCATCTAGCAATATCAGAAAAACGTCTTCTCAAAACTTTTAAAAAAGTATCTAACTTAATAGCAAAGTAATAAAATATCGATAAAAAGAAAAGTAAGAAAAAACCATATTCATTAGGACCTCAAAAAAGTCAAGAAAGTCTAGGTAAACCTCAAGCTCCACTAGTATAGTAAACAGGAGGTGGCAAGTTAGGTAAAAAATTTCTTATTTTTCAATATCATAAGCTATAAAAAATACCAGGAAATACTATTTTTAAAATTCATATTATAAAATTTAATACTAAAAATATACCAAAATAAACTAAAATATTGAATACTACTTTCAACTTTTCTCTTCTAATATTTAATAAATATCACACGAACAAAGATGTTATAAAAATTACAAAAGGTAAAATATCATATTTAAAACCTATCAACATCTGCTTGAAAGACACTCATCTATAAAAGCTAACTACAATTCATACTAATATATATAATACTAACAAAAATATCAAAAATCTGTATTTCTTTAAAAAATTTAAAAAATTTTTCCAATTTAATAAAAACAAAATCAAAACAAAACTAAACCACAAAATATCTTTTGACAAACTAACAAAAAATTTATTCAAACCTAACTTCCAAACAAGAAAAGTTGAAAACAAATGATAAAAACTTATAAATATCAGATAAAATAACAAAAATCTACCTATCCACATTTATTATTTCAATAAAAAATAAATCAATTATAGTTTTAAAATTTTGTGATAATTTTTCAAATGAATCTTGTAGTAAAAGATGCTATATGGCAAATATTAGGAAGATTAGCTAGTGCAATTGCTTGATTTTTTGTGATAAAACTTATAACTCCATATCTGGGCCCCTTAAGATACTGAGACTATTCAACAATTTTAAAATATTTTGCAATCTGGTCAGCTTTTGCTGATTTTTGATTATATGTAATAGCTTTAAGAGAACTTGGAAAAATAAAAAATAATCACAGACAATTTGATAATAAAATCACAGACAATAAAAAATATAAATCACAGACAATTAACAAAGAAAACACAAATATTCAGAAAAAAAATTGTAAACAATCCTTAATTTTATTCACTTCTCCTCAGGC
>JAMOTU010000233.1 GCA_027062165.1 Candidatus Altimarinota bacterium | reverse complement strand
AAAAAGACTTATTCTTGATGTAGGCTTTACTCCAGTTTTAAGAGATGGAAAGTTTAATATAAAAAAGATATATAAAGAAAGTTAAAAAAGTTAAAATGAAAATAAACCTATAGTAAATTACAAAAACGCATAACTTTGAAAGTAAAAATTGAGTGTAAAATTAGATCATATTTGGAAGTTAGCTTTAGAAAATACCTTTAAAGATTTTCATAGAATTTTTTTCCCTCAAATAGCAAAGCACATTGATTTTTCAAAAGAAATTAAAATAAGAGATAAAACTTTAATTGAAATTTTTGAAATTGAAATTGGAAAAGATAAAGAAACTTTAATTTCTGAAGATAGATATACAGATTTTTTAGTGGAAGTTACTTTAAAATCTAAAGAAAAAAGATATATGCTTATCCATGTTGAAATTCAAGGCTATAAACAAGAAATTTTTCCAGAAAGAATATTTGATTACTATTGTCGTCTAAGACCAAAAGCTAAAAGGGAAAATAAAGATTTAATCTGTTTATGTCTTTTTATAGTAAGTGAAAAAAGCTATAAGCCAAATAAATTTTTATATAAATTTGAAAATTTCAAAATAGAGTTTGTATATCCTGCAGTAAATATATATGAGCTAAAAGAAAGGGCTTTAGAATACATAGAAAAAAATATAAGAAACATATATGCATATATAACTTTAATGGCAATAGAAAGTTTTAAGATAGAAAAGAAAATAAAAAAGAAAAATAAAGAAGAAGTATTAAAAGAGTTTATAGATGAATTTGCAGTTCCGTTTATAAAAAGTTTATTAAAAGAAGGAATTTGGGGAGGAAAGTAAAATGAGAATAAAGGTATTAAGCCTAAGCGTATTAGCTTTAATACTGGTAGGATGTGGTGCAAGTGTAGATGTAGAAACAGATGGAGTTTTTTTAGATAACGAAGAATATTTTGATAAAGTAGTAAGTGATTTATATCCTTATATGAATTTAAACTTAACAAAAGATAGATTTTTAGATATAGATTATTCAAATGTAGAAGATGACCCGGTAGATATTCCAGCTTACTTTGATGATGAAAAAGATTTCTTTTTAGCTCGTTTAGAAGATAAAAATTTAATAATCTCTCCTGAAAAAGTAGAAGAAAAAATAAAAGATAAAGATGTATTTGTAGTTTTGATGGAGGCAGGAAATAACTTGTATAGATACGCGATAATGGATATGTATGAAATGGCATATAGAAGTTATCACGATAAGAAAAAGGCATTTATTGTCCTTTTTTCTGGAAAAGGAATATATGAAAAAAGTGGGCTCGTTTTTATAAATGAAGGGAAAGTAGCAAAGATAGATATGCCCACAAATTTTGATTTAGAAGATAAAGATGTAATTTTATCTTTATTAAAAAATGTAGATTTAGAAGAAGCGAAAAATTTAGTATTAGTAGTTTGGGATCACGGCTTTGCAAATAATGTTTTAGATGGTTCTTTTACAATGAGAAAAATAAAAAGAGGAATACTTTATAATGAAGGGAATATGGAGTTTATGTCGCTTAAAAGTTTAGCAAGTTTTATAAATGAATTTGCTGACAGGTATGAAAATTTAAAGGTAATTTATTTTGATGCGTGTTTAACAAATGCATATGACTTAAATAGAAGATTAGATGAAGACAAACTTAAGAATGTAAAAATATTAGAAACATACTCTACAACTCCAGGACTAGGTTTAGATTATACATCTATTTATGTAGAGCCGGAGCTCACGTTAAATGAAACCGCAAAGTATAATATATATAGTGGAGTATCAGATGTATATTATGTTTTAATAGAACCTAAAATTTATAAAAAAGATTTAGAAAAAGCTTTGGATAATACTTTTTATGGTGTTGAATTTGCATTAGATTACTATTTTGTTAAAGATTTAAAAGATTATTGTAGTGGAGTAAAAAATTATTATTCAGATATATTATCGGCTGTAGCAACTTATTATGGGCTAGCAGAAAATAATTTAAAAGAGAATATATGTAGTATGTATAATTATGTAGAAGATAGGATAGGTAGAGATATACCAAGCTTTTTCTATGAAAAAGCTTTAAATTATATAAGTGAAGACAAAATAAGAGAGATAGGAGAGAAATACAAAAATTATTTAAATAATTTTCTTTCTGATAGTTATTTAGAAGATTTTCCAATGGCATATGCAAGCTTATATGATTTTGCACTTTTAAATCAAACTAAGCACTCTAATGGAGTAAAAGTTTATACTTTAGAAGCTGAGAGGGTAAGATTTAGAGGAAATGTAATAACTGATATTGTAGAAGCAAATACATTTTTATCTGATTACAAATATACTTTAGAAGAAAGTGAAAACAAAGGAAAAATACTTGCTAACGTATTTAGACTAAGAAGCATTTTAGATTTGATGTTTTTAAATGAAAATGATGTAAAAAAATATCCTAACTTAATAATAAATAATATAGAAAAACTAGTAGAATAAAGGGTGGAAAAATGAGAAAGTTATTAATAGCTATACCTATAATATTTAGCTTTAGTGCCTGTAATTTATCGCAAAGACCTCCAAAAGTAGTAATTACTAAAAAGGAACAAACATAAAAAACATTAGGAAATATAGAAAATCTAAACATATAAACAATAATTTAAAAGAATAAAAAAACAAAATAGATAAATTTAGCTTCAAGATGCAATTATTAAATAAGATAGAAGAACCTCAGACGGAGAATGTAGCGAGAATGACAGAGGGAGAAAAAAAGTTATTTAGTTTTTATGTAAACTTAAATAAGCAAATTAAAAACTTGATAATAAGATAAAAACGGTAGAAAAACAAGTGAAGGAAAACAAAAAGAAAATAAATATAAATAAAAATGAATTAAACAATATAAAAGAAAAAAATAAGTGCATTTTTAGAAGCTATAGAAGGGCTTATAGTAGAGAAAATAGAAAAAAGGGCAAAATAACTTGCTGAAAAAAGCTAAAAAGTTTACTGAGGAAAAAATTAAAAATTTTGTTGTAAATATGTATAAAGAGGGCTCAAATATAGATTTAATAGTTAAACTTACAAATGTTTCTAAAAAAACTATAGAAAATTGGTTTAAAGAAGAAGGTCTAATTTAGGAGAGCGAAAAGG
>JAMOTU010000232.1 GCA_027062165.1 Candidatus Altimarinota bacterium | reverse complement strand
TATTAAAAATTTATTTTTCATTTTCAAGTTTATTGATAGCTTTTTTAATATCTTTAAGGGCATATCATCTTCTCATTAAAATCTGAATAATGTCAAATCCATTTTTTCATTTTCTTTTCAATTTATCGATCTCTAACATTATTTTGTTAATGATTCATTCCTGAATCTCTTCTTTTAAATCAGAAAAAATTTCTTCTATAATATCTTTATCTATTCACTTTTCCAAGAGCTTCTTATAAACAACGGCTTTAGGCTTTCATTTTTTTATAAGTTCTGATTCAATATACATCTGTGCAAATTTTTTATCATCAAGTCGTCATTGCTTTTTTAAATATTGTACTGCTTTTTCAATCTCTTCTTCAGAATAATGTTTTTCTAAAAGTCTAACTCTCAATTCTTTTTCTGTTTTAGGATAACGTCGAATATATTTTAAAGCATAATCTATAGCTGGAGTTTTTTTAGGCTTAGTCATTTTAAATTCTTCAATTTTTAAATTCTTAAATAGGAGTATAAAACTTAATTCATTTATTCAACAAATTAAAAAAAATGCTCTTTCCGTAAATCAAGATTTTGAAAATCAAATGAAAAGAAAAATATTAGCATCTAATACTATTGTTTTCATATTATAGAGAAAATCCAAATTCTTTCAAATCCTTAACTGGCAACTCAATTGTTATTGTCATTATTTAAATTATAAATACTTATAAACATCTCATCTACTATCTACATAATAAAAATATACTAAAATTTCATCTTTTCTGACTTCATACAAAAATCTATATTTTCAAATTCTTAACCTATAATGATTCTTTTTTCCTTTTATTTTTTTTATATCTAGTTTATCACAATAAGGATTCTTACGAAGAAGGTCTAAAACATCATTAAATCTTAATAAAACTGATTTATCTGTCTTTTCTAAAAATTTAAAAACACTCTTAGAAAACTTTATTTCATAAGTCATCTTTGTTTAAGCAAATATTTAAAATCATCAAAAGAATAAACTTCTCCTTTTTCTAACTCTTTTATAGCCTCATTATATGCCTTTTCTATATCTTCATTCCATCTAATATCTTCATTTTCTAAATCTATAACTAACTTATTTGATTTTAAAATATATCTAAAACTTAAATTAATAAACTGATTCAAAGATAGTCCTAACTGCTTAGCTTTTTCTTGTAAAGCTTTTTTAATAGTTTCATCTGTTCTAATTGTTAATACTGTCATTTTAATATCATTTAGATACTAAATTGATATAAATATAAATATAAATATAAATATATTTCTAACATTTTCAATATTTTTCAATCCTGGAATAGTCTAAAATCTAAAAACAAAAAACCGCTAAATAACGGCTAAATCTTGAATATTTTAAGCTAGAACTCATAAACTAATATCACTTTATTCTCTCTTTATATCATCTAATTTCATCTTCAGATAACAATTTTGTTCAAGAAAATATATTTATAATATTCTGAAAAGCTTCTTTTGCCTTCTGATATTTCTCCTTATAGTATTTATCCCCTTTTTGTTTTAAGTACCGAGCCCACTCTTCATATACTGCTCATATATTATGTAAAAGTAATTTTAATTTTATCGTTTTTTCCTTATATGCAGCTGGATAACAATCTGCTAAAT
>JAMOTU010000231.1 GCA_027062165.1 Candidatus Altimarinota bacterium | reverse complement strand
TGTCAAGCCTTGGAAGAGTAGCGGACATTATGATAAGTTTAAATCCGATAATCTTGCTATAAACATTCAACATCTCAACCATATACCACCATTTATCAACATTATAGCTTTGTATTTCATCAAGTATAACTACACTTCCGGCAAGCTGCCAAAGAGGAAAATTCTCTTCCTTCCCAATCCCAAACAAAAGCTCAAAAAAATTCACATGAGTAGTCAAAACAAAAGGATAATGATAAAACGCCCTGTTAAGATACGCAATTTCATACTGCCTTAAATCACTTTCATCAAACTCAATAGGAGTAGTTGAATTTATAACCACCACATTGTCAAATATTTTTCTAAAAATTTCCGCCGTCTGCTCAACCAACGTATTAAAAGGAAAAACATAAAAAATCTTTTTCGGTTCAAATTTTAATGCCAGATTCATACTCATAAGCGTTTTTCCGGCACCTGTAGGGGCGTTGAGATAGAAGATGTGTTTATCAAGGTTTTGAAGCAACTTTTCTTCACTTTTTCGAAACATCTCACGCCTGATTGTATTCAGCTTCCCTTCAAATTTATCCATATTTTTAATAACTTCATATTCATAAAATTTCTCTTTTTCTCTGAACTCACCAAAATCATCAATCTCAACATCTGCCATATATTCCAAAGTGGCATAATAATCCGCACTGATTAACATACTAAAAATAAGTTTCATAACCACATAAAATTCAATCCCGAAATACTTATCAACACTTTGATATTGAAGAATGTATTTTAAATCAAACTCATCCGAAAAATCATCAACAAACTTCCCAAATTCCCCAAGTTTCGAATGGTGCTTTGATATTACGTAACAAAGCCCAAGCAAAAAATAAAACTTCTTATAAAACTCATTATCATCCGCCTCCTTATCTATCTCATCAAAATATTTCTCAAAAAATATCTTTGCCGACAAATAAGAATGCTTAGTATCCCCTTTATCAGTAGCTATTTCTTTAAAATCTTCATTTTTCATAATGTAATACTGAAAATTTGGATTTCTTTTCCCCTCATCGTGCATCACCACCGCATCAATTATCATCTGCTTAACTAACTCTTTATCCCTTATCCCCAAACTATCAACAACCCTATCCAAATCAACTTTTTGAAGGATTTTATCAAGATATTTTTTAGTAAGTTTTTTATGATCTTCCAAAAGCTCGGGAGGTTTTTGTGAGTGGAGGTGGGATAGAATGTTAAAAGTATTCATTTAAAATAAACTTTTTTGTTTATCTTTTATGATTTTAATTAACTCATTTTCTTCAAAAAAAACTTTATCAATTTTTTTACATAAAAAATAAAAATTATTAATTTTAGGTGAATGAACACAAGAAAATTTATTATTTAATGTCTTTTCCCTTATTTCCATTAACAATCTACCTAATGCGTTAACACCTTCAACTATTAAATTTTTTTTATCAATAAAAACAGTTCCCCAAAATTTATCTTTATGAGATAACTCTACAATAATTTTTTTATCTGTTTCTTTTAATAACAATCCAAATGTATCATAATTAAACATCAATTTAATTAAAAGTACCCACCTCATAACTTTAACTTTAATTAAATCCCAGTCATTTCTAACAAATTTTTTATTCTTTTTTGAAATCATCTTAGAATGCATAGGACTTTTAACACTTATTATTTCTTTTTGAATATCTGGATAATCTGGAAATTTCATTGCTTGATATAATGCCTCCGATGAATATATTAAAACCCCATTTATCAAAATAGGATATCCATAAGCCATATTAGATAAGCCACCCCACTTCTCTTTTGTTTTTCTAAAATAAATTACATTCTTATCATTTAAATTATAAATTCTGTAACCATTCCATTTCATTAATATCCTCTATTAAATTTTCTTTCTTTTTTTCTTTTCTTTTTAACAATGGAAACCAATAACTATCTTCATCTCCCCACCATAAACAAATAGGAGCATTATTAGGAATATTTTTATAAGTTGCAGATATAAACATACTTTTTTTCTTGCTATCCCAATATTTTTTCTTATCATCACTAATTTTCTCAATTATATATTCATTTGCTTTTAAAAATAAATTTTTTACTAAATTAGAATTATCTACTTTATCCTCAAAAAAAACTCTTTCCCTTTTAGAATCATTTAATTTCCAATATTCCCAATAACTATGCAAACATATTTCGCATTGATAACTTGCAAAGTTATTTAATAACTTTTTTGTTTTTTCAAAAGTTTTTTTATCCCAACTATTTAATAAAATGCATAAATACTTCAATTCAACTTTTTTTAAATCAATTTTTAATTCTTTTAATACTTCAATATCTCTTTCTAAACTACCTCCACTTAATAGATAATCATCTAAATAAATGAATTTACCCTTGTTAAAATCATTAACAATAATATGAGAATTGATATCTTTTAATAAATTAACTAAATTTTTTTGACTCTCACTTATTTTATATATAGTTTTATCATCTCTCAAATCTTGAATGTCTAAAAATGAAATTTCATCTAACTTTTTTTCATATTTCTTATTTAGTTCACTTAACAAACTTATTATTCTATTTTTAGAAAAATATGTAACTCTAAAAACTTTAATTAAATTTTTTAAAATAGCAACCTTATCTCTATCAGTAGCATCAACTTCTTCAAACTGATTAACCCATTTTATTACATTTTCAGTTATTACTTTCCAATTTTCATAATCTTGCAAAACATTACTTAATTCACATGCTAATTCTTTGATTGTATTTTCCAATTCTTTCATATTTTGTCCTTTTTCAACCTTTTTATTTCTCTACCCACACCAAACTCCTTTCCCATTAATCTCCCACATCTCATCACTTTCCAAAATCCAACTGCCAAGTATCATCTTTTCATATTCATAAATCAAAAACTTTTCTTTAAGCCCCACCGGCAGATACTCTTCATAATAAAATTTTATATCTCTTCTATTTCCGATTGACACCATTTTAACCTTGTCTTTTGGCATAAGAGAAATACATTTCAGCGGCTTAGTTGTTTTTTTTAGTTCAATTTCTTCAAAATCGCTAAATTTAGCAAAATGTTCGTTTTTGCCAAGGTATGGGTTATAAACAAATTCCATTAATTCAATTCTTCTTT
>JAMOTU010000230.1 GCA_027062165.1 Candidatus Altimarinota bacterium | reverse complement strand
CTAACATTTCTCTCGCAAAATCTTTACAAAACACAAATAATGCGTGTTCTTCGTCGTTTACAATATCGTTTAGTAATTTTTTAACATCCTTATATTTTTTTGTTAATAAGTTAATTGTTAAATTTAGGGTATTCATTCTTAACTCCTTATTACAAAATGTAATTTATATTTAAAATTGTAATATAGTATTACAAAAATGTCAATATTTTTACAAATAAACTTGCTAAAATTACAAAATGTAATGCAAAAAAGGAAAAAAATGATTGATATTAATTTCGTGTTAGATAAATTAAAAAATATTTTAAATATAAAAAGAGATATTGATTTGTCCGAAAAATTAGGTAAATCAAGAGGAACTGTAGCAGTTTGGAGGAAAAGAGGAAGTATTGATTATGAAACTGTAATAGAATTTGCAATTAAAAATAACATTAGTTTAGATTATTTATTTAGGAATGAAATAAATAAAGAAAAAAGAGAAGATGAAAATAATTTATTAGAGGAGTTTGTTTTTTATAATCTAAAAAGAACCTTATTCAAAGAGACGATTTTCAGCAAATTAAATGCAAATATACATTTTCTTTTTAAAGTGGTTAAAGAGAAATTGTCTTATGTTAACTATACAAAAGAAGATGCTAAAGAGGTTTTAATTAATATGATTAAAACATATGAAATAAAGTCAATATTAGAAAGTGATGTAAAAAGAGAAAATGTTGTTAAATTAGTAGAAGATGAAATGTCTAATTTAGATTGTTATGTTTTTCTTAAATATTTTGATAAATTTGAATTTGCTAAAATGTAGCGTCTAATACCTTGATAACTAACTTCGCCATCAAGTCCTTTTTCTTTTTTGATTTTATCTCTTATTAAAAGAAAAATACATCGAATCGAAAGACCTAATCTTAAATAATATTCAATATCTTTTTTAAATAAATCAAATATACTGATTCTTTTATTTTTCATTCTTTATCCTTTATTTTAAATTTTTAAAAATTTTTTCTCTTGTAATATATTCAGAATTTCAAAATTATCTCTCATTTTCATTTTCTTTTTCTTTTGTTTCTTCTTTTTCATTTTCTTCTATTTTTTCAAGTTTCTCTTCAATTTCGGCAATTTTTTCTTCATCAAGTTCCATTTTCTCATTTTCAATTTCATTTATCATTTCCTCTAAATTCTCAAAAAGCTTTTCCTCTTCATCAGCAGCAATTTTTTCTTCGACTTCTTTAGCAACTTTATCCAAAACTTCCGGTTCTTCAAATTTTTCAAAAATCTTGTCTTGATAAATTTCTTTTTCAAAGTCATCTAAATGATTTGCTTTCTCAATTTTTTTAAAAGCTTTATCTAAATCGTTGTTCTCAATTAAATAATCAATTTCTCTTCTTTCTTCAAGTTCGAAATAATTATCAATTAATTTGACTTGTGTTTCAGTTTGAAAATCTAAAATTTTTTCTAAATCAAAGCCTTTTTCTTCCATTTTTTCCGCAATTAAATCAATTTTAGTGTCTAATTTTTCTAAATTAAGCGTTTCGTCTTTTGTTAAAAATTCTCTTTTCTCAACTAAATTTTCGATTACAAATTCTTTTTCAAAAGATTCTAGATTTTTAAAATTTTCAATTTCTTTTTCATCTAACCCATTCAAAATAGCGTGTTTTTCAAATATTTTGTCTAAAACTTGATTATTATCTATTTCTAATACTTTCGAAAAAAGTTCTATCTTATCTTGAAGCATTTCATCTTTAAAAAGGGAGTTTCTATCGATTAATTTGTTTAAAGATTCAATGTCTTTAAATGCAGTTGCAGCATTAATTAGTTGAAAATATTCTTTTTCCAAAAGAGCTTCATCTACATTTTTTGAGAAATTTTTCGCAAAATCTTCTATACCTCTTTCATCCAGTTTTTCAATAAAATTGTTAAGAACTTCTTTAAATTCTGTTTCATTTTCAAATTTTAAATTTAGAGTATTTAATGTATTTGAAATGAAACTTGATAGTTCTTTTTTAGAATTTAGGATATTTTTATTTAATTCTGTATGTAGTTGTTTAGCTAAATTTTGTGCTAAACTAATTTGATTTTTGCTAGGTTTATCTATATATTCTTGTATAAAATTATTTAACTCTTTTTTAGAATTTAAAATATCCTCTTCTAAAGTTACATTATATTTTTTAGCTAAACTTTCAGCTAATTGTAATTGTTTCGGAGTTGGTTTATCTTCATATTGCTTGATAAATTCAAGTGCCTTTTTTTCGTCTTTAAAAAGAGATTTGTCTAATTCAACACTATGTAGTTTTGAAATGTTTTTTAATTGATAATAGATTTTAGTATTTAAGTATTTATCTTGATTTTTTAATTTTTCAAATGCGTCAATTGCATTAAATTTTTCTTGTTCTAATTGCACCATGTTTTTTAGAAGTTCTTTATCATTCGTAAAAATTTTCAAATCCTCTTGAGCTCTCGTTACCGTTACATAGAAAGAGTTGAAATTTTGAGCTTTTGCATCTAGATAGGCAATTACATTTTTGCTAGTTTGACCCTGCGATTTATAAGTCGTGAGAGCGTAGCCGTGATTCAAGTAGTTGTATTCATTGATATTAAATTTAATTTCTTTTCCGTCTTTAACAACTACGATATTTCCGTTTTCATCAATATTTTTAATTATTCCAGTTTCTCCGTTATTAACTTGCAATTTTTTATCGTTTTTTTCAAAAACTATCTTTTCGCCAATTGAAAAATTTTTTTCAGTTTCGTTATAAACTTGTAAATTAAGCCCATAGTTTTTTAAATTGATTTCTTTTAGCTCATCTTCTTTTTTTATAAAGATTGTGTTTTTTTCATCATCTTTTTTAAAAATTTCAAATTCTTCTCCAGCCCTTAATCCTAACTCTTTAATTTCTTTTTGTATGAAAATTTTTTGTCCTGCCTTATAATTATCACTTAAAAATGCTTGTGATGGTGTTAATCTGGCGTTTTCTCTGACTTTAAATGTAAAATCTTGTTTATCAATTAAACCTTTTTCTTTTAGTTCTTGTCTAATAGTTTCGTTTAATTCTGTTTTTAATTTATTTGTATTAGTTATAATTAGTTTGTCATCTAAATCTTTTAAAGATATTAGATTATCTGTATTTTTTAAATCTTTTTTATT
>JAMOTU010000229.1 GCA_027062165.1 Candidatus Altimarinota bacterium | reverse complement strand
CCATAGCTTCTTTTAATTCATTTATTTCAATAGGTGAAAGCTTTCATTTATAAACTCATGATAATTGATTTACAAAATCAACAATTTTTTTAGATTGAGCAGCTTGAACTTTAGAAAATAGATCTGTTTTCATAATAGCTTTACTTAATCATTTTTGTAACACAGCTGGAGACATACCTATACCAGGTATAGGAGTAACCATTGCCATATCTTTAGCAAACTTGAAAATAGAATCACTTATAGAAGCAGTTAATTCAGATACTCTAAAACCTAAAGGAAGCAATGTCCAAAGAAAAAATATAATAAACAAAAATAAAATAAGATATCAAAAAGTTCATAAAATTCACTTTGAAACTTTTTCTTTTATAGGAAGTATATTTTTATCTATAACTATCTCTGCTGAAGGAGTTTTAATAATTATATTTTGTGAATCAGAATCAAAATTTGATGATATCTGCTTTTCAAATTTTTCAAACTGCTTTTTATCTTCTCCTGATAAAATTTGAGACATAGTAGCTGTAAATATAAGTCCTACACTTAACATTCATACAACAGCTACTGGCATAAATATTAATCAAATAAGATTAGAAAAAGATAACTTTTTCAATCATTCTACCTTCTTAGATAAAAATCCATTAAATACTAAATCTATAAACATAAAAGGAGAAAATATTATAAACATCCATATCCAAAAGATTCTAACGAAATTTACTATAGCCAATACTATCAAAGGCACTGCAAACATAAAAACTAATATTAATCCTAACAATGTTTTTGTAGATATTGTTTTCAAATCTATATCTTTCTGAGAGTAAGACATATTAAACAATTTCAAGACTGAAGCTCAAAAATACACCAATGGTCCACTAACGCTGTTAGCATTAGGTATTATACTTATAGAAATCTCTTTAGGCTTCCCTGAAGACTGAACTACTTCTTCTATTTTAGAATGAACTTGAGACAAATCTATAGTTGTATTTTCTGGTATTTCAATCTTTATATTTTTTTCTTTAATAATTTGATAACTTATAGATCATACAGTCATAGTTAAAACATTAGATAAGTCTACCAAGGCTCCTATTATCCATCGACTAGCTTGTATCAAAACAGTAGCTATTAAAAGTTTAGGTATTGTCTGTCTTAATACATCTGTAGGTTTTCATTTAAAGAATGAATATAAAATCATTCACAAAAAGAAAAAAACAAGGAAATAATTAGCAAAATTTTTCATCATTTGCCACAAAACATACAAATATTTATCCAAATTAATAGTTTCTCACCATACCCATGCATTGGTCATAAGTTTTCCAGCTATAATAGCAGGTACTATCCAAAACCAAGACAAAAATTTCAAAATACTTTCTAAAACTTTAGGAACAGTAGCATCTGAACTTCATTGTCCAGCATATGCTAATTTTATAGTTAACACTCACATACTGATAATTACTATCAAGGCAGCTATCTTTCTAATCATAATAAATTTAGTAATTTTTTAAATTTATGTATTTTTGTTTTTTTTTCATTTTGTATTTTTATCATCTAGAGGAGGGCTAAATTTTACATCTAAATTAAATTTATTATCTTTTTTATCATAACTTATATGTACAATACCTCCGTTACCTGATACAACTTTAAATTCATTACCATCAACTCCAAATATATTTCTAAACAATTTTCCTTTATCTTCAGTACTTTTAGCATTTTTTAATTTTAAATTAATTAAATTCTTAATAATAGATTCTATCTTAGAAATATCTTTTAATTTTAATCAAGCTATCTGCTTCAAAAATTGCCTTAAATCTTCATTATTATTATCTAAATCAAAAAATTGTAGAGAATCTGGATTATCTTTATTGTAAATATAAGCATACTTTCCTTCAGGATGTATTATTATACTTGTTTTTCCATCTTTTGTAAAAAATTTTTTTAAATTTCATTGTACTTCATTTAAATTTTCAATAAATTTCTTCCTAATATCTCTAAACTTGTGTGTATAATAAGGTTCTGTAGATGGAGAAATCAAAGACTTGATATCTATCTTATTCTCTTTTAACCAGTCTATCAATTGAGGATATTTCGCAAGATCAGCCAAAGATTTAATTTTATCCCACTCTATATTTTTTAAATCTGACCTGTTAGAATTTTTTACAAAACTCCTTAGCTTAGATTTAATTACATCAAATATTTCATCATCAGCCAATGAATATCATTTAGGAATTGATTTTATTTTGCTATCTAACTCAGATAAACTTGTAACTTTTTTAACAGCCTCCTCCCAATCCTTCTTCTTTCAGGAAAATTCTGAAGACATTCTATCAAAAAATTTATTGATAGGAGATCTAGAGAACTGCTCCGTAGCTATAGTTTGAGGTATCTGTTGAATACTACTAGCAGCTGTAGATAAACTTCATATAGATTGCATACCCCAAGGAGTTGGAATAACTGGTGCAGTTGATGCAAGTCATTTTCCAAATGTTTCTATTGTATCTACTACACTTGCTGTAAGAGATGAAGTTTTCAAAGCAGTAAAAACTATAGACCATACAATCATAGCAGCCAAAATAGAAAGAAATATAGCTCCAATACTCTCACCAACATCAGATCAGATTTGTTTAGCTGAGTGCACAAAATTTAATTTAGCACCTCCAGGTAGATCAACGGTAGTTATTAAATCTCCATTTCATGAATTTGTACTTTTTATATCAATTCCTAAACTTTCTTCTATTGGAGACAATCATTTAGAAGTATCTTTATGTGCTTGTCATATCAAACCATTTAAAACTCCTAATATTATTATTCAAATACTCAAAGCTAAAGTAACAGTAACTGGCAAGAATATTAACGCTAAAACATTTGCCAAAGAAAATTTGTTAGCAATATTTTTCAATTTAGCTATATCTACAGTCCAAATTAAAAATAAAAGTGGAGAAAAAGCTATTATAAACCAAAGCATAAATCATCTCATTACCAAAACAGCCGCAAGTGCAACCAATGGCAATATCAACATAATAGCCAAAACAAGCTTTATTACAAAAATCAAACTAATAGTTCATACACCTACACCTCATCCTATAACATAATCTCTTAATCAATAAAAATTTATCAAACTACCATATAGAAAATATAATGGTCAAACAAA
>JAMOTU010000228.1 GCA_027062165.1 Candidatus Altimarinota bacterium | reverse complement strand
ATAAACTTGTAAAAAACTACTTTAGGAGATATATTGGTAGATTTTTTGTTAAAACTTTTTCAACTTCTTTTTATGTTTATAGAAATATTTTTTTTAGTTTACAGTAAGTCCTTAGCCCGCTCGGAAAGTACTTCTGAGATTTTAAGTATAGTAGGTAATTCAAGTTCAAGCTTAGATACAAATAGCCTTCAGGTAGCTTTCAAAGAAAAAAATCAAATCAAGATTAATCCTTGCTATAAAATTATTGAGCTTTTAATAAGAAAAAAATATGAAGGCTATCTTTTAAAACATACAAAGAATTTAAGGAAAAATAAAACAAGCTTTTCTTTTTCTCTATCTTTATTTGGACCTTCTTTAAGTATATCTTTAAATCCTTATCTTGATGAAAAGGAGAAAATGGAAATAAAAAGAAATATTTATAAGGATTTAGAAGGTTATTCTAAGGAGCTTGAGGATTATTTAGTTTTACTTAGAAGTTATCTTTTTTATAAAAATATAAGAAACTGGGAAGAAAAAAGATTTAAATATGGTATGGATAAAATAAAGGAAAACTTGCAAAAAATTCAAAAGTATGAAGAGCTTTATGGAAAATTAAGAGCAAAAGAAACAAGATTTTTAATTTTAGGTATAAACCAAACTCTTTTGCATAAATGCTACTTTTATACCTATCCTAAAAAGCCTTTCAATCCTATAAAAAAAATAAATGAATATAGAGGGTATAAATTGAAGCTAAAAAATTGACTTTATTTACTCATTTAATATCAGCTTATATTGTTTCTATAATTTTTAATGTAAATCCCATTTTCTCTATGTTGGGGGGCATCTTACCAGATTTAATAGAAAAACCCTTAAATTTAAAACATCGAGAAAAAAGTCATGATTTATTCTTTTTTTCCCTTTTATTTTCCGTATTCTTTGTCTTTGACATAGAAACCCTAATAAAAATAAATAATTGGATTTTAGAGCCTTTAAAATCTTTAATCTTAGGATACTACTTTCATATTCTTTTTGATAGCCTAACCATAAGCGGAGTTTATTTTTCTCCCTTAAAAAAAAGAATTTGTCTTATGCCACACTTTAAAATAAAAACAAGTTCCTCTTCTGAATTTATTTTCCTTTTAATTTTTATTTTTCTTTCTTGTCTTTTGCTCTTTCTTAAACCCTTTATTCTTCATTACTTGGAAATAAAACACCTTTATGAAGAAGGCATAATAGATAAAAAAGAATATTTGGAAAATCTTTTAAAGTTTTTTTAGAGCCTTAAAAAGCTTTTTAAATTTGTAAATTAATTTTTATAAAGGAGACAAGCTTGATTTATAAGCTCTTTAAAACCCTTAAAAATATTTTTCTTTTTTCTACTCAAAGGGATTATGAAAAAAAGGGTATGGATAGTAGCTCAAAAAGTGAAAAAGAAAAAAACACAAATATAAACATTTTAATCTTAGGAAAGGAGCATTTTGGAAAATCCTATCTTTTAGAAAATCTATTTTCAAAGGGATTTATTAACTTGTTTTTTAAAGGGAATTTGAAAAAAAAGATTACCTTTAATAAAAATATAATATCTGATATATACCACCTTTCTGGAAATGATACCTTAAACGAGTGGAGAATAAAAGCAAAAGTCTTATGTCTTTTAAAGGAAAAAGATTTTAAATGTGAAGAGTGCCTAAAAACTCCTTTGGATAAAGATAAATGTCTTTTAGAAAACTTAAAAGAAAAAATTATTTTCCTTGATGACATAGATCTAATAAAATCCGGAAAGAAATTTAAGCTTTTAAAAGAAATACTAAAAAATTCAAAATTTTTTATAGCAACTTCAAAAAGCTTTAATTTCCCAAAATCTTTAAAACTCCTTTTAAAAGAAAAAGAAACTCTTGTCTATGAAATAGAAAAACCCTATTTTTTAGAAAACAAGTTTTATATAAGATACAAAGGAAAGTTAGATAAAAGTTTTTATAAAGAAAAAGAGGAAAAAAAGAAAATAATAAGCCTTCTTTTTTATATCTTAGTAGGTATCTTACTTCTTTTTGGAAAGGTATATCTCCTTGTAGTTGTTTATATAGCCTTTAGATATAGAGAAAGGATTATAAGAAAAATTGATAGGGAAATATAAAAAGGTGGGGAAAAACCCCCACCTTTATTTACTTAGAGATTTATTTTATTTCTTTATAAAGGAAGTAGTAACCATTAGCTTTAATAAGAGTATCCAATCCTATATTTGTAACATTATCAAATTTATACCCAGTTACATTTTGGAATTTAAGAGAATCTACACCTATACGTGCTTTATCATTGTTTACAACAATTTCATATATGTAAGCTTGAGTTGCATTAGTATCTGTCTTGTAAGAAATGTATTTATATTTGTTGTCATCCTGTGCTATTTGTCTGTTTGTATCTTCCTTAAATCTTAATGTAGAAGTAGTCTTACAATTTAGATCTGCAAATGTACATACTTCATAATACAAGTTTGTATTGTTTTCAAAAAGCATCTTTGCATTACCAGTTGTTGGATCAAATATGATGGAATGTGGAGTATCATCTGTATCAAATGGATAAGAACCAGATAGTAGGGAACCATAATAATATGTAGTAGGGGAGCCAGATTTAATAAAAATAACAGCTCCCTTGGAATTTAAATGTAAAATGTCTTCTTTAGAAGGTTTATTACCACCAAAACTACCTTTATTAATAACATTTCCTTCAAAATCCACTAGGTAATAATCTCCTCCACCTTCCACCAACATAACATCAGGGTTGTCTTCTGCTACTTTTAAAAATTCAGCTGAACTAGGATCAAATACATTATTTGTAATTTCAAACGGATTATTTAAAACTGTTTTTGTAGATAGGTCATATTTAATTAGATATTCTTTTTTAGGTGAAGATCCAGAATTATAAGCAATAACGTAGGCATTGTTTCCATTTATACTAAGAACTTTAACTTTATCAGCGGATTTATCAAGAGCAAGTTTACAAGCATCGCTATCTAAATCCAAGTTACAAATATAAACTCCAGTATCATTGCAGAAAGCTAAAACGTTATTTAGTTGATCTTTATCTTTAATATTCTTAGGAGCTATTACATCTTTTATATTAAGATCATCCTTAGTAAAGTCCACTTTGTATATGGTTTTATCAACCATAAAG
>JAMOTU010000227.1 GCA_027062165.1 Candidatus Altimarinota bacterium | reverse complement strand
TATTGAAAAAATGTAGACTTTATTTTAAAGAAAATTTTGAAGATTTAATAATTAAATAAATTTTTAGAATGATTTGGCCTAAGCATATTGCTATTATCCCTGATTGAAATAGAACTCGAGCTAAAGAGAAAGGATTACCTAAGTTTGTATGACATACTAAATGATTTGAGAATGTTATTAAATTAACAAAATATATATTTTCTGAGACTCCTATTAGAGTTTTGACTGTTTGGGGATTAAGTACAGAAAATTTAAAAAATAGAACAGAAGAAGAATTAACTTACTTGTTTGATATTTATAAAAAATGGAATAAAGATCTTGAAGAGTTTTTAAAGAAAAATAAAATTAATTTTAAACGAGTAGGATCTGAGGAATGATTACCTAACGATTTAGTAGAGTTTTTAAGAACTAAAGAAAAAGAAATAAGATTTGAAGATTCTGATAGATGGTCAATTGTAGCTATTAATTATTGATGAAGAGATGAAATAATAAGATGAGTAAATAGTCTGTTAGAGGATTTTAGAAGGAAGGGACCTAAATTTTTTGAAAGTATTGATGAAGAGATTTTGTCATCTTATTTGGATTTTGCAGAAGTACCACCTGTTGATTTAGTTATAAGGACTAAATGAAAGATGGCGCAAAGACTTTCTGGATTTATGTTGTGGTGGATATGATATTCAGAACTTTACTTTACAGATAAATACTTTCCTGATTTTGATATAGAGGATTTAAAAAAGGCTTTGAAATGGTTTAATGATGTATATGAATATAGAAATTTTTGAAAATAGAGGAGATATCCGAAGATGATGGCTGATGATATCTGAAGATAATATATTTGTTTTTATTTCATAATTTATTTTATTCATGATAGTTACGCTCAGCACAGATAAATTGAAGGAAATTTTAGATTTGACTTCTAGATTTGTTTCAAGGCATTCTACTTTACCTATTTTAGAAAATGTATATATAAAGGGGAATATAGATACACTTCTTTTTAAAGCAACTGATATGGAAAAGTATATTGAGCTAGAAATTCCGGCAAATATTGAATCTGAAGGAGCTATAACTGTGAATGCTAAAATGTTTCTAGAAATTGTTAAAATGATTGATGATGAGCAAATAAAACTTATTGTAGATGAAGATAATGATGTTATTACTATTAAAACGTCAAGTGATGAGTTTAAGTTAAAATGAATTCCAGCAAGTGAGTATGTAGCGAGTCCTTCTATAGAAGATGGTAAACAATTTAGAATATCTTCTGAGATATTTTTAAAGTGAATAGAAAAAGTAGAGTACGCTGTTACAGAGAAAAATTTTGCTCCAGTATTGACAGGTATCTTGATTAGATTAAAGAAAGAAGAAAATGGCAATAAATTAATTTTTGTGTGAACAGATAGTTTTAGGTTAGCAGAATATAAAGTAGATTATGTTGATGAGTTAAATGAAGAAAAAATTGATACTATTATTCCTAAGGTCAATATTTGAGAGATAACAAGAGTAGTTAAGTTTGGTTTAGATAAATGATTAGAAAGTATAGATGTTATAATATCAGAAAATTTAGTATGATTTAAAATAGAGGTAGAAGATTATAAAATCTTTGTTAGTTCTATAGTAATACAATGAGATTTTCCAAATTATGAAAACGAATCCGTTATACCAACTCAATTTAATACAAAAGTTACTGTTGATGCAGAAGTTTTAGAAAAAGCTATTAAAAAGGTTCTTACTTTTACAAAAGCTGAAAATAATTTTGTAGAGATTATTTTTCAAACAGATGGGGCTGTAGTTTCTTCTTGATTGACGGATATTGGTGAAGGTAAAACAAAAATTCCAGCAGTAGTTGATTGACAAGAAATTTCTATAGGAATAAATGGTAAATATATTTTAGAATTTTTGAAGGTAGTAGAAGGACAACAGATAAATATAAATAT
The DNA here is from genome assembly GCA_027062165.1 of Candidatus Altimarinota bacterium. Lineage (GTDB taxonomy): Bacteria > Patescibacteriota > Gracilibacteria > Absconditabacterales > Absconditicoccaceae > JAMOTU01. The sequence goes on along the minus strand of JAMOTU010000227.1, from coordinate 1,221 downwards.
AGTGGATTCTGAAAGACCAGTAGTATTTAAAGATATACTAGATGATAAATATACATATGTAGTTAGACCTTTAATAAAATAATTTTTAGTTAATGCTTAAAAAAGCTTTTACTCTTTTGGAATTATTGATAGTAATATTGTTGATTTCATTGTTGATGGCTTCTATAAGACAGATTTTTACTTATAAACAGAGAGACTTTATAAAAGCTAATTGATGTGTTGCAAATATAGCAGGGAAGAGTTTAAATTATTTTTATTCAGCTTTGACAAGTAAATGACTTTTTACTTGATGAAAATTATATTTTCCTAAGAAATATTTACTTGTTTTGTCAGGATGAAATATACAAAAAGTATCTTTCTTGTTTTCTACATGAGGAGACAATAAAATATATAATATTATTTCTTTGACAGGGAATTGAGAAGATAATAAGTATGGCTGCTTTTCTTCTAAATATTATGTAAAATTGAGTGGAGATTTATCTATTTTAATGACGCCTTGATTAGAGAGTAAAGATGGAAAAATAGGAATAATAATTAACAATGATGTATCTAATATTACTTGAGAGATATATTTTTATTTCGTTGGATATTGATATACAGGTAAAGTTTTATGAAAATTATTTTTAGATAAAAGAGCAGAGAATTTTTATTATTCTTCTTGCCTTATTTGGACGTGATGATGAACAAAATGTAAAGTATGGAGTAAGTAAAAATAAGTTGGAAAATATTTGACAAAAAAAATTTTTTTTGTAAAATAAATATGGGTTGCTTCTAAGGGGTAGTTATTCTACCCCCTCCCGTAAGGGAGTAGGTGGTGGTTTATAAAAACAAAAACAAAAATTTACAAAAACAAAAACAAAAATTAAAAATTACCACCACCGAATAGAGGCAACCTGACGCCGGACGGGCCCAATGAGAGGCTTGCTGTCTGCCGGGGGTGTTAAAGATGAGGTGTGAAGTCTTGTTTTTAACACCCCCGGCAGAGGGCCCGTCCGGCAAAAGCCGGCAGGCTATCTTCCTGCCGGTTTTCTTTTTAATTTGAAAAATTTGTTATTTTTACTATATTAAAATTGTTTAAAATATTTTATTAAAGTATTATGCTCAAAGATTTAAATTATATCTCTTTTGATTTTGAAACAACAGGGTTGGATTTAAAAAAAGATGAACCTATTCAGTTTGGTTTAGTAAAATTTGATAAAGATTTCAATATAATTGATAAGT
>JAMOTU010000226.1 GCA_027062165.1 Candidatus Altimarinota bacterium | reverse complement strand
CTACTCTACAAATACTCATAAAAAAAGAAATAAATATAAATATAATTCAAAAATAAATAAAAAATTTATCATTTGTCCTTAATCACCAAAACAATGTAGAAAATCCAATAGCTGCCGATAATGCAGCATGATCTGAAGGAAAAGGATTGTTAGGAACATGCTTAAAAATAAGATCATTTTGCGACAAAATTAATTGTTCAGGTCTCTTTTTACAAACTATTTGTTGTATTATCAAATTAACAGCAATAGAAGACATAGCAGAAAAAAAAATATATATAGCTCAAAAATTGTATTGAGACTGCTTATAATACAATCAATACAAATAAATAAATATCAAAAATATAGGATAAGTAAAAACAAAAGCATCAGCAAAAAAAGGAATGCCTTTTTGAAGATAATAATTTGAATGAGCAAAATTATTTAACTTTAATAAAATTTTCTGTCATAAAATAGGCTCTTTTAATTCAAAAACACACATTGTATTAAAATATTTATTCAGAAGCTAAAATATCATCATCTCTATGAGGGACCCATACATATTTAAAAAATTTTTGTTCGTCCTTTAATAAATCAATATCTATACCCTCAATTATTTTCTTAGCCCACTGCTCTAACTTCTTTCAAATTTCTTCTCCCCGCTTAAAATAAATCTGTCTCTGATAATCAGCTTCCGTAAAAGTTTTTCATCATACATAAGGCTTTCCATCTTTAGCAGCTATTTTGAATATTTTATATCTATCCCAATCTAATCCTTCTTCTCATATTTTTTTCTTAAATCTAGTCTCTTCTCTTTCTCTATATTTTGGAGAATGAGCTATATTTTTAAATATAGCATATTTTGTAGCTTCTGCAACTCATATAGCCTTCGCTTCATTTTCAGGATATCATAATTTTTCTGCTCTAAATCTCTGTAAAACGACCATTTTAGGATAACGATTAATTTGCATAACTATTATTTTTTCAAACAAAAATAAATATCACCTTCATCTTCTTTGAAAACTTTTCTTATATCACAAATCAAATTATTAAATTCTTCTAGTGTTTTCACAAAATTAACACTTTTGAGCAAAACTTCTTTTTTTAAAAAATCAGAAAAACTATTTACAATATCTTTAAAAAATTCATTATCAGTATACCAATAAAGATTTACTCTATCAGCAACATCATAATTAGCTTCTTTTCTCAATTGATTTAAAAATCTACTTATTTGCCTAGCAACTCACTCTTTTAATAGATTTTCATCAATATCCAAATTTAATCTAACAATTACTCCTTCATCAGCTGCCATATTCTTGTCATCTAATCACTCATATCTTAATTGATAATCCTGCTGTTCTAAAATCCACTCTTTACCATCGTCAGAAAACACTTTTATCTTACTATTATCTAATACTTCTACATTTCCAGATTTAGCATATTTTATAATCTGTCCTGTATCTTTACCAAATTTTTTAGATATAATAGAACCTATAGGGACATATACTATTTTTACTTTAATATCTTTAGGTAAAACATCAAGCTCCTTTACATTTACTTCTTCTTTTATTATATCTCAATATTTATTTAAAATATATCATAAATTAATTTTACTCATAAAACTTTATTTTTAATATATAAATCTATATTTTTTCAACTAAAACTTTTAAAATTTTATTTCTTTTAGGGTCAACTTCCATAACTTTTAATCTTAATTTATTATTTATTTTAACTATATCACCCTTTTTTGCAAATCTTTTCAATTTTTCTAAAATAATATAACTTATCATATCATCTTCTGCTATTTTATCCTCTATTTTTTCATCTTCTAATTTTAATTCTCTTAATACCTCCCTAAGAACAACATCTCATTTCACTATAAGAGAATTATTATCCAATTTTTTAATTTCTTGCTCTTCTAATATATCAGATTCATCTTTTATATCTCATAACATATCTTCTAAAATATCTTCAAATGTAACTATACCGGCAGTACCTCAATGCTCATCTAAAACAACAGCAAAATGGTGTCACAATTTTTTCATTTTCATAAAAATATCAAATATACTTGCTGTAACAGGAACTTTAAATACTGGCTTTAAAGGAAGTTCTAACAATTTCTTGGTTAAATTAGTTTTATCTTGAGATAACTTCAAAAAATCTCTCAATGTTAAAATACCTACAATATTATCTTTATCTCCCTCATATATAGGAATCCTAGAGTATGGCTTATCTAAAACTTTCTTAATAGCATCCTCTAAAGTTATCTCAGCAGGCAAAGCGAAAATTTCTGTCCTATGCTTCAAAATAGATTCTACTCATCTATCTCTAAATTCCAGCATATTTTTAATAATATCACTCTCAGTTTGAGAAAAAATTCCTTGTTTCTGTCAATCTTCTATAAATACTTCTATATCCTCTTTGGACACCTTATCTTCGTCTGAAGAAAACAATTTATTTAACAGTTTAACTATTCACTCCAAAATAATCACTATAGGAAACAAAATATACGTTAAAACATAAATAACAGGTGCTACTAAAAGTCATAATCTTAAAGAAAATCTTGTAGCTATTACTTTTGGAATTATCTCTCAAAAAAGTAATATTAAAAATGTTATAACAAACGAAACTATCATCAAACCAATAGCTCCACTTATAGCAAATTTAGTTAATATAGAATCTCAAAGTCAAGATGCATAAATAGACAAAACTACATTAACTAAATTGTTTCAAATTAATATAGTAATTAATGTCCTTTCAGGATTTGTTCTTAAAATATATAAAAATTTAATAAGTCATTTTTTATTAGTTTGATATAATTGTTTAATCTTATAAAAAGGGATAGTCATTATAGCTAACTCCGATGCAGAAAAAAAAGCAGACAACCCCAACAAAATTATAACAATAAATATCTGACTAGCTTCCATTTGTTATATTATCAAATTTAAAATTTAAAATTTTGTTAACAATCTGTTCAATTTGTTTTTGTATAGGTACACTAGGATTATATTCGATCTTAAATCAAGCAGCCCTTGAATGTCATCCTCATCCAAAAAGTTTTCTAGCAATTAAATCAGCACCATCAAACTTTGTCCTTAAAGATCATTTTATAAATTCTCCCTGTTTTTTTAAAAGCAAATACATATCAACTTCTTTTACTCTTCTCATAAGCTCCATAATATAATCAGC
>JAMOTU010000225.1 GCA_027062165.1 Candidatus Altimarinota bacterium | reverse complement strand
TTATCAAGATAGTTTTTCTTTTATTTTACAAAAATTAAAAAATAAATATTCTTTATCTGACCCTATTGAAAGAAAAAAATTTATCAATGAAATTTTTGATTTACTTTCGTATTTAAAAGACTATAATATTTTACAAATCTATATAGAATATCTAGCAAAAATCCTAAAACTTGATTCTTTTAATCTCTTTAAACAATTTAAAACTTTTTTAAGGAAAAATAAAAATTACATCAAAGAAAAAGAAGAAAACTATAAATCTACAACTCCAGAAATAGATTATCTAATATGAAGTTTAATATTCGAAAACTTTATAGAAACTTTGCCAATAAAAAATAAAGAAAAAATTATAGATATTTTAACTCTAATAAGTAGTATAGCTAGTTATATAGAAAATAGCCTTCTAAACAGAATCTTAGAAGAAAAACTTTCAAATGAAGATATTAACAAATTAAAAGAAGCTTCATTACGACGAGAACAACAAAAAGAAAATATAGATACCTTTTTATATAACCTTCTTAGAAGTTATTTACAAAAATTATTAAAAATAACAAATAAAGCAGCTACTATTCCTCCTGAAGAAAAAATCAATTTTTTAAAAGAAATAAACAAAATTTTAAAAAGTGATATTGAAAAAACAAATATTTAGATTATATAAAAAACGCTCCCCTACTGGGAGCCTAAATCATCAACTATTAAGCTGTCATTTTTGTTTTTATTTAAAATATAAATTTAAGTATTTATATTATACTATTTTTATTAAGTTATGTCAATAGAAAACAACCCTAAGAATAACATTACAACAGAGGCTATTAAAAATACTTCTTTAGAAAATGTATATATAAAAAACTTAAACAAACTTTTAAAACTTCCCATTCTTGCCCCAAAAAATATTTACCATTTTATAAAAAAAATTGAATATCAATTATATAACTGACAGACAGATATAGGAAATATTGTAGATTTGTTTACCTATATAGTTCAATTAAAAAAAACTTATTCAGCAAATCATTTACAAAAATTATTATTCATATGACTACAAATATTAATTTCAAATTATTTAATAGAACAATGATTCGAAGAATTAGTCATAAAATGGGAAGAACAAGAACAATGAGCATATGGTATCTTTTCTTTAACAGAATTTAATATAGAAAATTTCTTTAATAAATTTAATAATTCATCCTATAATTTTGATAAAGAAAATAAAGAATATCTTTATAAGCTAAAGTTTTTATTAGCGAACTACTCACAAGTATTTAAATATAAATTTTTATATTTCGATTTAAAAAAGCATAAAGATATAAATATATTAACCAACAATACTTTTTTATTACTGGAAAGAAATTTAGCTTTATTAAAACAACTACACAATAGTTTAAAACTAAGGCTTTCGAAAAAAAATGATTACATTCCAACCATAGATTTTATTAAAATTATCTCTACCACTATATCCTTTTCCAATTATTATTTTATACTTTCCGAATTTAGTCAAAAAAATCTACCTATAGAAATTGCTCATAAAAAAAAATATTATGAAATATTAAACGAATATCCTATATTATGTATAGATATTTATAAAACTATATTCAAAACTATTTCACAAAATAACAAGAATTTTTTTAAAGAAATTCCTTTTAGAACATTAATAGTCATCCTTTGAAATTTAAAACTACTACAAAACTTACAAGACAAAAATGATTCTGAAATAGAAAAAATTATTCTTGAAATTGTAAATACTATCAATGACAATTTTTACGACATACTTAAAGAAAACTTAGAAAAAGATGGATTAGAAACTAGATTTTTAAATTTTTACAGTGGTTTTCAATTTGAAATAGATAATGAAACTCATAGATTTAATTTGAAAGAATTTATATATCCTTCTCTAAGAAAACTTGTTAAATATGATCTTTTGAAAAACAAACAAGATTTACGAAATACTCTTTCTTTTTTAAAACATTGTCCTTTTAATAATTTAAAAATTTTTTCTACAATATGTGCCTTTATATTACCGGATAAAATTTTAAAAGAAGCTTTGTTAGAAGATGATAATTTTTCTACAATAGAATATATTGATTATATAGAAAATATCTCTTGAAAGTACGAAAATCTGATACAAACTCATCTTCCTGGTCATAGCATAGAATATTATAAAACATTCTTAGAATTAGTATTATGAATAGATATTAAAAGCATACATATATATACTCACTTTAACACAAATAACTTAAATTTTCTAAAACCTAGTAATATAATTAATTTCTCATCTATAAATAAATTTAAATATAATTACTTTCCTTTAAGCAGAAATATATGAATATATATAGACGACATAACAAAAAAAATCTTTATATATAATCTTCACAAAAATTTTATAATAGAAATAAATTGCAAATTTATAGATAAAGACTTTTCTGAAAAAAAGAAAAAAATATTCCAAACTAAAATAATCCATCTAACAAACATTATGATCGATAAAATTTCATCATATTTTGCAGACCTTGAAAAATTAGACAAAATACTAACTGAAATGGTAGCAAATCATCCTGAAACGATTTATCACATGGAAATAATGTGAGAAATAATTGATCTCTTTTTTGAAAAAAAAGAAATACACAGATATATTTCGAATGAAATAAATTATCTAACATCTTGATTTTTTATAACTCAAAAAGAATTAGCTAAATTTCTAGCTTACTTTCATGATATAGGTAAAAGTTACATAGATAAAGAATTAACTATTCTTTCAAAAATAAACAGAATAACCCATATAGAAATCTTTAATTATATACTAAATTCTCTATTAAGTGAAGACCTATTTTATACAACAACCAAATCTACAAAAATCACAGAAAATGCTGAAATAGATTTCTCAAAATTGACTAAAAACTTTAAAATTTTTATAAAAAAGAATTTTAGTAAAGATATTAAAGAGACTAAAAGAGAAATACTTAATTTAGATATTTATTTAGAAATTTCAAAGAAACTATTTAATAAATGTCTTGATATTTATAAAAAGAACAGACAGCTAATTGCTAATTTTTTTAATAATAACAAGATAAATGATCTTTCCCTTTTTCATAAAGGAATATATGACATCCTAACAAGAAAATTACAACTTTCTAAAACCGACATAGACTTCTTTTTCTTCTTTTTTTACAGTTTTATGGATATATTAATTTATGAACGAATAAAAGATATACAAACCCCTCATGTAACAAA
>JAMOTU010000224.1 GCA_027062165.1 Candidatus Altimarinota bacterium | reverse complement strand
AATATATCAAAGTCTAACAAACCCTAACACAACTTATATATCCCAAAATCTTCCTTGTGTATGATGTTTTCAACTAGGTTGTAAGAACTTATATTGTCATAAGATAGAAAAAAATTTTTTGGCTCGAATTGTAAGTAGTATTATTAAAAATTAAACTACTTATTTTCTGTTATATCTAAAAATTTGTTTGTGATAATAAAATAGATAGCCTGTGATATTTATCTATATATAAATCTCTCTAGGCTTTGCTCATTGTTGAGGTCATACAATTCATCTCTCTTCTAATATATCCATTATTCTAGCAGCACGAGCAAATCATATACCCAATTTTCTTTGAAGTAAAGTAGCAGATGCTTTTCTTGTTTGTTTTATTATTTCTATTGCTTTTTGTACTAACTCTTCATCTTCTTCTGAAATATCACCTCCTCAAACAGTTTCAGCTTTTGAATTTAGAATATTTATGATTTCTTGATCATAAACTTGTTCTTCAGAAAGTCATTGCATATATTTGTCTCTTAAATATTCTACAATCCTGTCAACTTCTTCTGTAGAAACAAAAGGAGCCTGAACTCTTAATGGAAATTTCGTAGTAGGATCTATATATAAAAGATCTCATTTTCACATAAGATCTTCTGCTCATTTCATATCAAGAATTGTTCTACTATCGACTTGAGAAATAACACCAAAAGCTATTCTAGTAGGAATATTAGCTTTTATGAGACCAGTTATAACATTTACAGAAGGTCTTTGAGTAGCTACTATTAAATGCATTCATACAGCTCTAGCCTTTTGAGCAATACGAGCAATAGCGGTTTCAGTATCTTTCTTAGAAGATGATGACATCATAAGATCTGCTAATTCATCTATTATTATTACAATCCTTGGTAGTTTCTTATCTTTAGAAACTTTTTTATTATATTCATCAATATTTCTAACTCTTGCTTCTTTCAAAAGGGAATATCTCTCCTCCATCTTACCCACTGCCCACTTCAACACTTTTACAGCTTTTTCTGGATCAGTGATAATAGGGGCAAGAAGATAAGGAATTCATTCATATATACCAAGTTCAACTTGTTTTGGATCAACCATTATAAATTTTAGTTCAGATGGTGTATTTTGATAAATCAATGATAAAATAAAATCGTTAATACCCACTGATTTTCCCGAGCCAGTAGCACCTGCTACAAGAAGATGAGGCATCTTCTCTAAAGGTTTTATAATTTTTTTTCAATCAATTGATATTCAAATAGCAAGATTAGTTAAACTCTTTTGCATAGACTTAGCAAATTCGGTAGAATCTAATAATTCTTTCAATCTTACGATTCTTGCATTAGGATTAGGAATTTCAATACCTACATACTCTGTTCATGGAATAGGAGCCAATATTCTCAAATATTTTGCCTTTAAAGCCATAGCCAAGTCTTTTTTCTTTTGTTCTATTTTAGAAATACTAATACCAGCTTCAGGTTTTACCTTTATTTGTAAAACAGTAGGTCAAATGTTAAAACCTTCTACTTTTACTGGTATATTAAATTCTGCTAATTTTTCTTCTATAGCCTTTCACTGTTCAATCAAATATTGTTCGTCAATCTGTATCTGACTAGATGGAGATTCCAACAAGTTTACGTCAAAAGTAGGTTTATCTTCAGGAAAATTAATTTTAATTTGTTTTTTCTGAGTTTCTTCTTCTTTTTGCTTAAGTTTTTCTTCAATCTTTTGTTTAATCAATTGCTTTAAAAGTTGCTTATCTTTAGATTTATCAATTAATTTATCTTTCTCTTTAATTTTTTCTTTTTGTTGATTAAATAATGTCTTTTCTTTTCTTATATCATTTTTTATATCTTTTTCATTTTCACTTTTTATTGCTAATTCAAATTTAGGTATCTTCTTAAACAAATTATAAATAGTTTTTCAAAACAACAAAATAAAAACACTTACAAACAAAATAATAGAAAATAATTCTATAGCTTTTATATTTCAAGAAAATAATTTACTCTCTATATATAAAATTAAATATCAAAGATTTCATCCAAATTGAGAAGGTAGCAACTTCTCATCATAAAGTAAAGGAAAAGAAAATATAGGCAAAAGTAAAACTAATAATATAAAAAATTTCTTAAATGGCGACTTCTTTAAAATAGTCTCATCATAAATTATCCATAAACCTAAAATTAGCATACCGGCAAAAAACAAAAAAGTTCATCGTTTACCAAAGAAAAAAACTGGCACAAAAGATACTATTAAGTATGCAAGAGAATCTGGCGAAAAAATCAAAGAAAAGAAAAATAAAAAAGATACAAAAACAAGTGGCAATGCTATATGCCACTTTGTTAAAACCTTTTTTTTACTTTTTCTAGATTTTCTTTTTTTCTTTTTAGCCATAAAAATAAATTTTTAATCTCTTAAATATTTAGTCTTCAGATTTACCTAATAATTTTAAAATCTCTAAGAATAAATTAATAAAATCTAAATACAAAGATAAAGCCATTACTATTTCTAATCTTTTATCTCCTACCAATGCAGCTTGCTTAATCATATTAATATCTAATATAACTAACAAAGAAAATACAACTATAAAAGCTACTGTTAGTATCAAATCCAAAGTAGAATTACCTAAGAATATATTTATTAAAGCTCAAATAATAAGAACTACCAGTGCTACTAACAAAACAGTAGACCATTTAGCTATATCAACTTTTAGTACATTACCTGCTAAAACTAATCCTAAAAATAGGCCACTAGTTAAACCAAAAGCTAATACTATACTCTTTATCTGATAAGTTAAAAATATTCCTGAAAGTCCAAATCACTCTAAAATTGAAAACAAGATAAAAAGTACAGCTAAAGCTGTATAAGAAAGTTTTTCCCAAAACCAAGAAATTACTATCACTAAAACAAATGCTAAAATAGCACTCCCTACAAAAACAGGAAACATATAAGAAGGTTCAATAAAACCATTTTTAACTCCCCAAAATACTCAATAAGCTGTTCAAAATGCTAAAAGTAACGATATACCTAACCAACTAAATACTCTTGTAAAAGTTGATTCTATTTTTACTTTTTTCTCTGCTTCTGATAAAGTTACAGCTTCTGATGGGTTAATTTGCAAAAGTTGCTCCTTTAAAGACATTCTAAAAAAATTTAAAATATAAATCTCAATTAATATAAAATCTTATTAGAAAAAATCAAGATAAAATAAATATCTTAGTAAGTTAAATTTAGAAATCAAAAATTTATTCTTGATTTTTAATAACGTTTCAATATTCATTGAATTAAGGAGACACTCATTTTATCAATTAAATAAATAACCATGTTTAACAAACTAAGTTGTAAATGTAAAATCGTTAAAAACTTTTCTCCGTCTTGGTTTGCTTCTGTAATGTGAACCTGAATACTGGCTATTACAAGTTTATTTTATAGTCAATATATACCTATACTAAAACCAATATCTCAATTACTATTTTACTTTAATATTCTTCTCTTCTTCTTTTTGTTGATACCTTGGATTTTAAGATGGATATTCTATACTGAAAATGCCAAAAAAGACTTATATCACCCAATCATTTCCAACTTCTATCCTACTATAAGTGTATGACTATTAGTTTTAGCAGCTAATTTTATCGTAATAGATAATAATATAAATATCTGATGAATTTTTTGGGGTCTCGGGGCTTTTTTTACTATTATTTTTGCTTTGTTAGTTCCCTTTTTATCATTTAAAAACACTGATATAAAAATAGATCACATAAATCCTGGTTGGTTTATCCCACCAGTATGACTCATTGTAATACCTATAGCCTGAAGTATGTTAATACCCTATACTTCTGGAATTTTAAAGGAAATCATAATAATAACTAATTTTATTTGATGGTGAGCTGGTTTCTTTTTATATTTAGGATTATTAGCTATATGTCTATATCGTTTTATAATACATTATCCTTTACCTACTACTTTAGCTCCTACTATATGGATAAATTTATGACCTATTTGAGCAGGAACAGTTGCTTTAATTAACTTAATTAAAAATTACAATTTTATATCTTTAAAAGAACCTTTCTTTACTTTTTGATTTTTTATTTGGTGATTTGGTATATGGTGGGTCCTAATGGCTATTATAATGACTATTTATTATATCAAAGATTTAAAATTGCCTTATTCTATGTCATGGTGGGCTTTTACATTTCCACTATGAGCATATGTAGCTTCTACACATCTAATTTACAAAATTTTTAATATACAAATTATCGATTATATATGACTCGTATTATACCTATTACTTTTTTTTCTCTGGAGTATCACAATAATTAAAACATTACTTAAAACTTATGATTGAAGCATATTCGAAGATATAAAAAATAATAAAAACTCTAATTAAAATTCCTTATTTAGCCTTTTTCATAGTATCATATAAAAACACAGGAACTACTATTAAAGTCAATACCGCAGAAACTGACAATCCCCATATAATAGACCAAGCAAGTCAGGACCATACAGGATCCCCTAAAATAGTAGTTGCTCAAAGCACTGTTGTCAGAGAAGTCAGAATTATAGGCCTTAATCTAGTCACTCCGGCTTCAAGTAAAGCTGTTTTTAAAGTCAAACCTCTCTTTAACAATACATTCAAATATTCTAACAAAATAATAGCATTACCAACTACTATACCAGCCAAAGCAATCACTCATATCATACTAGTAGAACTAAAATACTCATTTTTCAGCAGATAAAGTATTGTAAATCCTGGAAAAACACCAAAAAAACCTAACAAAAAAGTAAGCATTATAATACCACCTATAGCAAAACTTCTAAATTGAGCTACCATCAAAAGATATATAGCCAAAATCGCTATAATCATCGCTATACCAAGATCCCTAAATGTATCCATTGTAAGTTTCCATTCACCTCACCACCGCAGCCTATATTTCTCACCTGTTTTTATATCTTGTATCCAAAATCAATAAGGTCCCCAGCTCAAAAGTTTATAACTTCCTTCCCAAAAAGCAGGATCTAAAAACTCCTTATAAATATTAATCACAGGATATACTACGCTATTATCACCCATCTCTCAATAAATATAGACAGTTTGGTATCTGTCATCATCATAAATAGTTTTATCATAAGCTACAGGTATAATTTTAGCAATTTCTAACAAAGGTATCTGTTTTCACTGTTTATTAGTAAAATAAATCTTTTTTAAAGTATCTATATCTTTTGTTTGAGAATCTAAACCAGCAATTACTATATTAATTGGCTCTTTAGTATTACTATCATGATACAATGAAACTTTAACTCATCATCCAAAAAAATTATAAATAGTATAAGCAATTTGCTCTACATTTAAACCTAGTCTAGTAATCAATTCATGATCTAACTTAATAATCCACTTTGTTTGATAATGCTCTTTGGAAGTATAAACATCTACAACTTGATGCGTTTTAAATATAGGTAATAATTTTTTATAAAGCCAATCTGCTAATTTCTCTAGTTTTGAATAATCAACTTCAGATTCTGTTTGCACTCTTAACATAAACGTAGCTCTTACAGGAGGACCAGGAGGATCTTCCAAAAGTCTAACCTTAATATCAGGATATTTTGCTAGAAGATACTTTTTAAGATACGGTCTAATAGCTATCGTAAACTGCTCAGAAGAAATATCTCTCTTATCAACCGAGATAAGATTTACTCTTGTAGAAATATATTGTTCTCAATTTCTCATCATAGAACTACGGAAAGTATTAGCAAAATCTGGTACTGGAGCTATACCTACCCACCAAGCAACTCATTTTATAATTGAAAGACTTTTAGTCTCTTCATCTGAAATTTTCAAAATTTTATATAAACTACTACAAAAATCTGTTTTTTGACCTGAATAAGTAAAACAGGACAAAAATTTACCTAAATCCTGAGAAACTTTCATAGTCTGATATATACTCCGACTTCTAGGAGTATCTATCCAAATATAAATCTGCTCTTTATTAGATTTTGGAAGCATCCTAGCTTTAAATATTCCCAAAGATGGTGGAACAATTATTACAGCAAAAAGCAAACTCCAAAAAGCTAATTTAAATATTTTTCTTTTAACTTTATTTTCATCTCCTAGCAATGATCTCATAATTTGCAAATATTTCTTTTCTATCCAAGTCCTTTTTACTTCATGTAATCAATGTTTAGCAACATCTTCTACTTCACAAACTAAATCTTTAGCACAATCTTTCTTTTCCTCCTTTATTTCAGGTCTTTTAGCAAAAACATAAGATAAAAACGGATTAACAGAAAACGCTACCAAAAGAGACAATGTAAGAGTAATAATTGCATATTTAGGAATAGGACCCATATATTGACCCATCATTCAAGTAACAAAAAACATCGCAATAAATGCCAAAATCCTTGTTATAGTAGATAAAATAACTCATACTCATACTTCATCTACAGCATCTAATATTGCTTGTAAAGTTGTTTTACCAGATTTAGTTCTCATCTCTAAATGTCTAGTAATATTCTCTACTACAACAGTTCAGTTATCAACAAGCATTCACAATACTAAAATCAAAGCAAAAAGTGTAATTCTGTTAATATTATCTCCTAATATTAAAGCTAAACCAATTGTTCAAGCTAAAGTAAGAGGAATAGCCATAGCATTATTAAATGCATCTTTTATTCCAAGATATATCCATAAAACGAAAAATACTATTATAATAGACTCTATCAAATTTATCAAAAGCATATCCGTAGCTTCTTTTGCAGTTTTTCATTCATTTTGTATCTCTACAATCTTAAATCATTTTGGTAAGTCATTTTGAATTTCTTTAAGTTTTTCCTTTAAATCGTTTACCACAAAAACCGCGTTTGTTCCTCTTTTTTTAGCCACACCAATAAAAATAGCATCTTTAAAAATTCAAGTATTGTGTGTAGAATATTTTAAACTAGGTTGATAAAAAGTAAAATATTTTTTCTTGGTAATACCTTTGTATATTAAAGCTACATCTTTTAGATATACAGGAGAACCATTATAATATCACACTATAAGATTAGCTACTTTGTTTATATCATTCAAATTTCAGTCTACTTGTAAAATTTCTTTTTCTTTATCATTTCTTATTTCTCATCACGGAAAAACAATATTATTTTTCTTTAAAGCTTGCCATACTTGCATTATATCAATATGTTTTGCTTCTAGTTTATCTAAATCTAATTTTATATTAATATTGTCATTTTCTCATCAAACTAAATAAAAAACTGATGTATTTTCTACATATTTAATTTTATCTAATACATCTACAGCTACTTTTCTTAAATCAATATCAGTTTTACAACCAGAATAAATAACTCAACTACATACATTTAAATTATCTTTTGTTATAGCAAAAGTATATATAGGAATATCGTCTGGATCAATAGGCTTAATAATAGGCTTTTGAACACCCAAAGGAGAAAGGTCTATGTTAGCAAAAATTTTATTATAAAGCCTTGTTGTTGCTTTTTCTTTATCTGTTCATACATAAAAAGAAACCATTACTGCACCCCGATCAGCATGAGCTACTCAATAAACGTGCTCTACTCATTCTATCTCCATAAGTTTATTTTCCAAAGGTTTTACAATAAGATTCTCAACTTCTTTTGCATTATATCAAGGTGCAGGAACTATTATATTAAAAGCTGGGACAATTATATCAGGATTATATTGCTTTGGTATAACTAACCAAGAAAATATTCACCAAATCATAAAAATTATCATAAAAATGACTGTTATCTTTCCATTTTTTATCCAAAACTCAGCAAATTTACGTATCATGAGAAAAATATATTACAAATTTAAATTATTTTAAAATCACAATTCATTCTTTTAACTCTTCTGACTCTACCAAACATCGATTTTCATCACATTGTTTTACATTAACTTTTACTTTCTTTCAATCAGACAATTTAACAAAATATTCACCCCATTTATATTCAATAAATGATTTAGGTATCTTATAACCCGTTAACTGAGCAAAAGAAAAATAAACTTTTCAATACATACCTATTTTAAGTTTTCATTCTATATTTTCTAAGTACACTTCTATTGGTACCCTTTTAGACATAAAATCTACATTAGGATATATCTTATGAACAAAACCAGTAAAAAATTCTCATAAATCAGTAATATATATCCTTACTTTATCTCCTACTTTTATTTTGTTTGCTAAAGAAGAAGGTAAATACACTTTTATCTTTAATTTTTTATCATCAGCTAAAGCAAACACAGGCATACCTGGACCAACTACTTGTCCAATATCAGCCATTTTTTTCAAAATTATACCATCATAAGGTGCCACTATCTTTGTATAACCCAACTGAATTGCTGCTTGTGATCTATTTCATTTTACTTGAGCAATCTTACTTTTTATTTGACTAAGTTGAGTAGCCTTTTGTTTTTGAAGAGCTTTTAATCCAGCTACAGCTTCTTCATATTGTTTTTTAGCAATTTCATATTGTTTTTCTGTTACTTGTTTTTTAGTTGTAACTTCATCAATTTTTCATTGTGACATTGCTAAATACTGCTGATAAGTCTGTTTAGCAGTTTCATATTGCTTTTGTGCCATTTTATATTGTTTTTGCAAAAGGTCCAACTTCATTTTAGATTGTTTCTTAAAATTCTCGATAGCTTGAATAGATCATTTTATACCTAAAAGATAATTTCATTCAGCAGTAAGCAAAGTTTTTTCTATCATAGTTTGAAAATTAGTTGCTTGTTGTTTATATTGATTGATCATAGACGCTGGAAATGTAGGTGCAGCGACACTAGCATCTATTAAATGATATGTATCATCTGCTAACTTTCTAAGTTTTACAAATAGACCTTCTGTTTGCTTTAAAGCATTATATATTCTTTGTTTTAATTTTTCATCAGCAGTAACATCAGGAGAATTTTTAATATCTTCTATTAATTGATCTACATCCTTCTTCCAATTTTTATAATCTGAATATACTTTTCTTCGTTCTGATTTGATATTTTCTTTTAAAGCAGTGTTTTTAGCTCCCAAATATGCTTCAAACATATCATTTTTATGTTTGTTTTTATCTGAAATTCATACTAATTCATCTACAAAATTAAGGAAATTTGTTGCAACAATTCTAGCTTGGGCTAAAGCATTCTTACTATTTGAATAAATATCTTTTTCTCTTTGTTTTAAAACTTTTTTAGTATGTTCTAAATTAGTTTTAGCAGTCTCTACTCATACCTTTGCCTGTTCTACTTGTTTTTTAGCAGTTTCTAATTGTTCTTTAGTAATTTTATGAGTATCTTTCAATCACTTATTTACTCATTCTAAAGCTTTTTGTGCCATTTCCATAGCAGCTTTTGCTTGCTGAACTTTTTGTTTCATTGCAGCTATTTGAGCATCAAACATAGCTTCTGTATTTTTATACATTGCTTCCAAAGTAGCTAAAATATCATTAGCAGATTTTAAATTTGTCATTATAGGCGACGGATCAACCTCTGCCAAAAGCCATCATCATTTTACATAATCTCCTTCATCTACCTTTATTGAAACTATTTTACCACCTACTGGAGATCAAAGCATAGTTTGAGATTGAGGTTCTACAGTTCAAACAAAACTATTTTCTGAAATCATAATTCAAGTTTTAACAACATATTTCATTTCTTGTACCTGATAAATATCACCTATCTTATCTCCCTTTTTACATCATCCCAAAAGTAAAATAAAAGCCAACCCTAAAATCCAAAAATAATTTTTAAATTTCATTAATCTCACAAAATTAAATTATAAATAAAAATTTGGATTACTTCCGAGCTAAAATATATATAGCATATTGAAAATGTCAAATACCTAATTGGAATATTCCAATAAAATTACAAAATAAAAACAATAAAAGCATTTATTCAGTCGAAACCTCTCTATAGTGCCATAAACCCCAAAATAAAAACTCCTGGATTTTCTATTATCTTTCCAGGAGCTTTATCTTCACAATATAATCTATTTTGCTTTTATTGACTTAGACCAATTTTTTTAAATTTCAAACTTCTTTTTATTTTAAACACATCTTTACTAAATCAACTTAAACACTTACCTTTTCTTTTTCAATTACATCAGAAAAATCTAAATCTAATTCTTGTTTTACCAACTTTACCTTTCCATCACTTGTTACTTCCCATTCATATCAATTTATAGGAAATAATCAATTCAATAAATTCAATGCTTTTGCATTTCAAGCAGACTTTTCCAAAAGATTTACAAACTTATTAAACCTTTCTAAATTAAAACTTCATTCTGAAGAAATCAATTTCAACTCTCTCAAAAAACTATAAGTAGAAATACTGTCTTCTTGGTAACTTAGATCATCTAGAACACATCTAAACTGCCTACTTGTTAAAACTTTCTCTAATATTTCTTCACTACCTTTTTGAAATCTTAAACTATAATCAATAGTCTTTAAAAAATTGTAAAAATCTTTATCTTTTTCTTGAGTTATCTCAAAATTTCAAGTTAAATACTTTTGTCTAATCTCTGGAGGAACATAAAATTTTATAAAACTATAACTTATATCTTGTCTTGTTAATTCATAATTCATCTCTGCTTTCATCAAATTTTTATTTCACAATCTATCATTTTCTTGATAAAATTTATCCAACTTATCTTCTATAAAACTATCCAATTTATTTTTCCACTCCTTTCAAAAAATTAAAAACTCCTCAGCTGACATATTTTCAACCCCTTCCATTATCTGTTTAATACCTACAAACTCAAAAAAATCATTTACTTTCTCTTCTCACAACTTGTAAAGTCCCTGAGAAAAATAAGTATAATTTTCCATTATAATATTACCTTCTTTGTCAATTCTCATATATAAAGGCGTATTTTTATACTTAAAATTTATATTTATTTGTCAATCAGACTTTATATCTACACTTTTATATTCTATACCTTCTCATCCTGTTATCTGATAAAACAAATCTAATGTCTCTTTAACATACTTTTCCATAGCTTTTTTTTTATACTCTTTCAAAAAAGTATTTTCAAATTCTTTATTAAATGTTTCCAAATACCTTATAAATACTTGATTTACTTTCTCAGTCTCCTGATCTGATAACTTTTCTCAATTTAAATACTTTTCAACTTTCTCTATATTTAAATTATATTTTACCAAATCTTTCTGAATATCGGATTTATAAATATCAAACAAATTATTAAAAATCTTTAACTTTTGATTAAAATCTAATTTTTCTATATTAACACCTTCTACCTTTGATTTTAAATCATTATCATAAACTGATTTTTCTGAAAAAGCACTTATTCATTGCTTTGCTCAAGATATCTGTTCTACCTTTTCAGAAACTTTTATTTGCTCTTCTACTTTCTTAGTAATAGATTCTATCAATCATTTATATTGAGAAGGTATATCTCATATTTTGTTAGCAAATTGTTGATTTTCTTGGTAGAACTTATTGAATACATATATAAATGCCTCATCTTGAGATATTCCATATTTTTCTGAAATTTGTTTAGATTGATCTTTTATTGGTTTTTCAAATTCAGGAGCTTTCTTCAGTTTTTGATTTATCCGACTTTTTATTTCTTTTTTCTGTTTTTCTAAAATCTCTGCTATTTCATTATTCTCTTTAATTATCTCTTTATTCTCTTTAATTATCTCTTTATTCTCTTTATACTTTTTCTCTAAAACTAATAATTTTTTGACATCATCATATTTAATCTCCAACAAAGAAAACATTTTTTTAGGATATTTAGAAATTACTTTACTAATAAAATATATATCTTTTCATTGTTTCCTTAAATCATCTAACAACAAAACAAAAGCTACCTTATCTTTAAAATCTAATTTTTTATAAAACTTATTAATTACTTTATCGCTTCTTATCATATCCATAATATCTTGATGAGATTTCTCTATATCTTCAGAAACTTTTTTATATAAGATACTCTCCTTATTTTCCTTTTTTTCTTTCATATTAAAACTATCAGATATCTCTAATATTTTATTTTTTTTCATTTTTATTTTTATTTAAAAAACTAATTCAATTATCTTCTCGCAAACATTGTCGGAGTAATTCTTTTTTTAGACTTCAAGTTTTTTATTATCTTTTCTATTAAATTTTTCATATCAGGATATCTTTCTTCCAACTTTTTTAAAGTATCTATCCATTGTTTAAACGTAACTTCATCAACCTTCAACAATGATATTTTATCTAAATCCTCATTTATCTGTTCCAATTTTTTTCTAGAAAATTTCCAATTATATTTTTCTAAAATATCTACATTCTCTCAGAAATTTAAAAATACTATAAGTCTATTCATCTCCAATTCAAATCTATAATATGCTACTATTTCTTCTGATTTCCTTCTCTCTTCTTCTGATTTCCTTCTCTCTTCTTCTGATTTCCTTACCTTTTCTTCTAACTTTACCACTATTTCTCTAAATCCTTCATTAGTCTCTTTAAATTTGCTTCCGGAAATCAAAAAATATTTATATCCTCCTTCCTCCCAAATCTTTAAAACTTTAATATTCCAAAAATTATTATCTATATTCTCTTTATAATATTTTTCATCAAAATTATCTTTATTAATCTTTATAATAGCTGCATTTTGAGTATTATCTAATTTATTAACCACATAATCCTCAAACTCTTTCATATTCTTTACTTCCACAACTTTTATATTTTTCAAATCTTCTCTAATCTCCTTTTTAACCTCAGCTCCATACGCTGAAGGTATTATCACCTTTCCTACATTATCAACTGCTCCTGAAACTCATATTCATATTGCTGCTAAAAGTGCTGCTAATTGTTTTTTTATTTCTAGAAAATTGCTTTTTTCTGTCTCAGGTTGTCTTTCAATTTCTTGATTTTTTTGTAATTCTGACATAGCAAAATTAGTTAAATTTTTAAAATCTTCATTAATTTATTTATAATTATTTAAAAAAAATTGTCAAATATTTAGACTCACATCAAATTTAAAATAGCTCAACTAGCTATATTTTTAATAAATTCTAAATAAAAACTTTTTATTTCTCCATAATTTATATAACACACATCAACTTATCCATCAAAAGAAACAGCTAATACTTCTATTATATCTTTTCTTATATCTTCTAATACAATTTTATCAACTCTTTTACCAATTACTATCTTAGAAGTATCTTCTAAATCAGAACTTATAAAATATCTTTTCTTTTTCCATAACTAGCTAAATTTTAAAATCTAAAAATATTCTCAATATAATCTAAAGCTTCTTTTGCAGTTTCTACTCATTTACAAATAAATCTGTTAGAATCCTTTTTATATCTATCATCTAAATATGTATCTACTAATCTATCAGACCAACCTCAAGTTCATTTCATAACTACAATAGGTATTTTCTTCTGATAAGCAACTGTAATCTCATTTAAAGTTCAACTTCATCATCATATTGTTATTATAGCATCACAACTTGAAACTAATACAAATTCTCTTCATCATCCTCTATCCATTCCACTACATATAATAACATCCGTATACTGTTTCATTAAAGGATAAATATCTGGATATCTACCATAAGTAATTCATACTGTTAAACCACCCATTTGTTTAGCCCCTCTAGCAGCAGCCGATGAAAGACTATAAACATCCTTTTCTGCTCAAAAAATTAGAATATGTCCTCTCTTAGCTATCTCTTTTCACAACTCTATAGCTCTTTCTTCTATCAATCTTTCATATCCTAAATCAGCAGCCGATCCCATAACTCAAATTTGCAATCTTTTCTTCATAGCTATCTTTTTAAAATATAAATAAAAACCTCTTCCCTTTAAAATCCTTTAGGAAGAGGCTATTACTGATGATGGCTAGTATAAGAATACTTCATTTTATATTTTAACTTAAGATTAAAACCATCACCACAAATAGCCCCTTCCTGGAGCTACGTGGTGATGGTGATGAAGATACAAAATTATTCAATTTAAATTATCTTTAACCATCTTAAATTATAATAAATAATAAATTTACTAAATCCTTAACTCTATTAAAAGTAGTTAAAATTTTTACATTCATTTTCAATAAAAAATTCTTCCATTTTTAAATCTACTTGTCTGTTTTTTAATTATATAATATTAAATTCTCTTAACCAACTTTTTTAATCTAAAATAAATTAAATATCTTATCTTTTTCAGATTCCTTATCTTTATTCGATAAAAAATTTTCTACATCAATCATAGCTTCTCTTGTAGCAGAAATTATATTTCAATTTTCAAGCCAGTTTCAAACAAAACTTATAAAAAAAGTATCTCCCGCTCCTATTGTATCTTTACAATTAACAATACGATTAGGTAACATTTCATATTTCTTTCAACGATCACTTAGAAAAACTCACTTATTACCTCTAGTTATTAAAACAACTTGCTGTTTTAAAACTTCCTGTTTGAAACTATTATCTAATATATTAAATTCTTCTTCTGTAGCCTTGATAAATAAATTATCATATTGAGGTAACAAATCTTTAGTTAAGTAACACTCTCATTTTAAAACTCTATAATATCATTGGATATCAACAAACAAATTTTTGGCTTTATATCAATTTATATCTATAAAACTAAATTCATCTTTTATAAAAGAAATAAGTAAATTATCAAAATCCTTTTCTTTAAATTTAAATTTCTCAAGTTGCTTTGTTAAAAGTATAGTTCAATATTCCTCTTCCGCTGTTCTCTCAATTTCTACAATACAAAATCCTAAATTTAAAAACTTTAACTCTAAATCAACATTACTTCTATTTACATATTTTTCAAAAAAATATAAAGGACCTCATTTTCTAATAGAAATTTTATTATTTCTTAAGTACTTAACTATATCTATAGAATATGAAGAGATAACATAAATAAACTTTCTTCTTAACATTTCATTTAAATAAGTATGCAATTAAAAATAACTAAATTTACTTGTTAAAATATCTAAAATTTCTATAACTCACTTTGTATATCTTTCATTTGCCACTATTCAACCTAAAATCCTAACTATGCATTTAACTTTTTCCTCAGTAATTGCAATTTCTCACATTAACTCCAAATTTCTTTTATTCTTAGGCAATCTATCTTTAGATCCACCATACCTTTCCCAGTTTTTCTTGCTTTTTCTATATCTTGTCTAAATTCCTTTTCAAAAATTTGCATAAAAGCTTGTTTAAATATTTGTTCTTCATATCTAGAAATAAACTTATTAATTTCTTCTTCCGTAGGATTTTTAATTCATTGATGTAGTAAAATTTGTTTTATTTGAGGCTTTGCTGTATTTATTATACCGTTTATTAAAATCAATTATTATAATTTTATAATTTATTATGTAACATTAAATTCTTTTTACTTCATTTCTTCTGAATTTTAAGAGATCCACTTATAGACTCAGTCTTTACTTCCTTTGCATAAGCTGACTGGACCTAAAAACTAAATAATTATTTTCACATTTATCTTAAATAATCTGCAAAATCTCCTAAAAATCACTTTCTTCTTTCTTAAATGCAAATCTTATTTCAAAATGCCATTTATTTTCTTTCTTTTTCTCCTTATTACTATTTACTTCTTGTTTTAAAACAGCTAATAATTTTTTTGTTGTCCCTTTTACAGGATTAACTTCCTCAATTTTAGGAACATTTTGTTCATTTATATCTACCTTTTTATCTCCTTGAGAACTAGTCAATATTAAAGAACCTGCTAGTAATGCTGTTCATAACTTCTTTTTATCCATTATTCAAATATAATATTAAATTATAAATAATTTTATCTTTTTAATACTTTAACTATTTACATTCACATTATAAATATAATTATTTTTCTATTTTTGTCAAATCCCTACAAATTCAAATGTTATTCCAAAGTAGAAATATCAGTGGTAAACAAAAATAAAATTGTCAGTATTTTAATTTTTAAATACAAATGTATCATATTACTTAACTTCTGTACTCTGAATACTCACCTAAATAATCAAAAACATAATCTATAAAATCATTAAATCATACTATCTCTACGTTATCAGACCTTCTCTTTTCTCCCTCAAATACAACTACCAATCATTTTTCTAAATTAAATTTTTCAACAAATCTTTGTAACTTAACAACTTCTCTTTCATAATTTTCTTCAGCCAAAGTATAAACTACTTGAACAGGTAAAATCTTTCAATTTTTAAATATCATGAAATCTATATCAAAACTTGTATCCCTATAATAAAAAACATTTTCATTTTCTATCAATCATGCTTTCCTCAATTCTAAAAATACTAAATTTTCAAATAATTTGCCCCAGTCTTGTTTGTAATGCCCAAAAAGTAAAGTATAAAATCAATTATCTACTATATAAATTTTAGAATTGCTTCTTTGTTGTCTCAAAATAGAAAAACTAAACTTT
>JAMOTU010000223.1 GCA_027062165.1 Candidatus Altimarinota bacterium | reverse complement strand
ACAAAAGGATCATTCATTATCTTAAATGCCAACGCAGCCACAGGTTCATTTGGATCAGGCTTTCTACATTCTTTTTCACCAGTGTCAGGATTTGTTCCACAAATTTCACCTCTATCTATTGGAGATGGCAAATAATCTACAATAGCATCTAAAAGTAATTGAACTCCTACATTTTTAAGTGCTGAACCACATAATACAGGATAAAGTTGATTAGAAACTACTCCTTTTCTTATAGCTCTTTTTATCATCTCTTCAGGAATTTCTTCTCCTTCTAAGAATTTCTCAGCTAATTCATCATCAAAAGCAGATATTTTATCAAGCATTTCTTCTCTATACATTTCTGCTTCATCTTTGTATTCTTCAGGAATTTCATGTTCTACCACTTTCTCACCATGTTCTCCTTCGAAAGTATAAGCTTTCATTTTAACTAGATCAATAACTCCTTTGAATTCAGATTGCTGTCCCCAAGGCAATTGAATAGCAACAGCTTTATCACCAGCAAGCCTTTTTTCTATAGATTCAAGTGACATTTTAAAATCAGCTCCTATTTTGTCCATTTTATTAACAAAAGCTATCCTTGGAACATTATACTTATCAGCTTGTCTCCATACTGTTTCAGATTGTGGTTCTACTCATTGAGACCCATCAAATACCGCTACTCAACCATCTAATACTCTTAAAGCACGTTCTACTTCTACTGTAAAATCTACGTGTCCAGGAGTATCAATAATATTAATTACTACATCTTTCCATCTACAATATGTAGCTGCTGATGTAATAGTAATACCTCTTTCTTTTTCTTGCTCCATCCAGTCCATCTCTGCTGCACCTTCATGAACTTCACCTATCTTGTGTTTCCTACCAGTATAAAAAAGAATTCTTTCTGTTGTAGTTGTCTTTCATGCATCAATATGCGCTATAATACCAATATTTCTTATTTTCTCCATAGATTCTGCCATATAAGAAGGATTAGCCATAACTTAATTTTATTTAAAAACTAAAATATTATCTTAAAATATCACCAGGTATTATCTTTAGATATTATCAAGATTATTTAATAGCAGATTTTATCACTATCATATTATCCTTTATTGAATGTTTCACATTTTGAAACAACAAATTAGAATCCTCAAAGGTTTTCACACCTTTTCTAAGTTCCAACTTCTTTTCTTCTATAGGATGAGCTAAAGGTTTAATTCACTCAATATCTATCTCCTGAAGTTGCGATACAAAATTTATTATTTCCGTAAGTTGGGTCAAAAACTTCTCTTTTTGTTGACCCAAATCTATAGCACAAAGTTTTTGTAATCTTTGCAAATCTTGCTCAGTTATAGACATTTTTTACAAATAAAAAAAATAACCTAAAAGGTGTTTAATATTTATAGAAATATTTTATTTTTTTTCAAGAGAAAAATTTAATAAACAATATTACTTATTAAAAAGATGACGGCTATAATGCCGTCATTTTACTTTATAATTTGTTCTTTATTTTTCTATCTCATCATAAGTATCTTTATAACTTTCAAATTCTACTGAATGTAATACATCTTTTATGAATGGATCCATAACTTTCTTATATCCTATTACCTCTATTTTCATTCTTCCTGTATACTCTCAATCTTTGATCTCCCAAAACATATAAAGATCTGGATATATTTTTTTCAATAACCTGTATGCTACTCCATACTTTGATTCTTTTAATGGATTTTGTTCCAACCAAAAATGATTAGGCCCCTCCTCGATCATTAACAATTTAGCCCCTGTTTTTGTTTCTACTAATTTATACTTTACTGTTCTTTCAAAAAGTACCTTCATAATTATACTAAATTAACAATATAAAGCTAATTTAACTTTGCCAATACAGCTTATCAGCTAAAAGTTTTTCACAAGTTGTCCTCAAAGCAACATACTCTTCATAACCTTTTTCTACTTCTACCTCCTCAAAGAAAGGATTGTCCATCATCTTTTTAAAAATCTCTCTTGGTACAACAAACTCTATTTGTAATTTTAATGGATCGTCTGCTAACACAAAGAAGTTCATATAAATATACCATCCCTTTCTTTCAAAAACTGCACTAACAATTATTTTACCGTATTTCTCTTCATTTGGCTTTCTAATATCAATAGCTTCTAACTTCCAATCATAAAGTTGTTCTAGAACCTTTTTTAATGGTGTATGAAGTTCTACATTTTCCACAAATCTTTCTATAGCATTAAATATACATTCTTTAAGCTCTTGTTCTGTTATGAATTCATCAGTTGAAAAATAATATTTTAAAAACTCTGTAATAGAATGAATGAATTCATCTCTTTCTCTTCTAAACTCTTTAGGATCTTCAAATTTAATCTCCAATTCTTCAGCTCTATCTTTTAAATTAGCTACTATCTCTTGAATTTTTCCCAATTTCAAAGATTTTAATCTATGCAATTTTTTACTCATTTTTATAATTTCATTAATTAATAAAAAGCACCATTTCTATATAGGTGCTATTATAATAATTATTTCTATAAAATTTGCAAGAAAAAATATATTTATTTCTCTTTTTTTAAAACATATATCCTTCTTAGAATATCTTTATCAAAGAGTTTATAATCAAAAAATCAATCCAATTTAAATCAATATTTTTTTATTATATTCTTCAAATCTTCATATTCTTCATCTGAAACCAACTTATAAAGCAGTAAATATCCTCATTTTTTTACTAAATGAGAGACCCAAGGCAATAATTTAGTAATATATGCTACAGCCCTTGCTGTTACAATATCACATTGTTTCTTTTCTTGTTCAGCTCTAGACCATATCACTTTAGCATTTTTTAGTCAGAGTCTTTTAATTATATCATTTACCGCTTTAACTTTTTTATTCCTTGCCTCTATCCCTAAAAATTTAGCATTTGGTAATGAAATCGCTAAAGGCAACAAAGGGAATCCTCAACCAGTGCCAACATCACATATTTTTAATCATTTTTTCTGTAATAAATTTCTTATCTGAGGAAATTTTAATAGAAATTCATCAGAAAGTATTATAAGAGAATCATCTATATGTTTTATTTTTATACTCTCCTCATCTCTAATAGCTGAAAGATTTATTCTACTATTCCATTCTTTAAACAAGCTTATCAATTTTTCCCATTTATTTTGCATCTATTATACAACTTTATCGAGTAAAATTATTTCATCCCATATATCCATATCTTGAATCTGTTTTGAATGAGTCACTACATACAATTTAGTATTAGTAAATTCTACAAAATCTTTTATCATATCAGCTACTTTACCAATTGCTTCTGCATCAAGACTATTGATAGTTTCATCTAAAAATAACATTTTATTTTTCATTTTACTAGCAACAGAGAGTATCCAAGCTAATTTTAAAACTGTCTTCTGCCCACCACTCAAAGATTTTATTGGCCTTTCTCATTTTTCATCATTTACAAAAATCTCCAATTCTAATTTTCACGATTTTGTTTTCTTTAATTCAAATCTTAACTCAAAATCTACAACTTTAGCAAGATTACTATTTATAATTTCAAACAAATTAGGCAAAAAACCTTCTAAAATCATAAGCATAAGTTCTTTAGAAAAAATGTTATGTAAGTCTGTCACTATTTTTTTCTCCTCTTTTAATTTTTCTACTTCCAGTTGAGATTGTTTATAATCGTCATATAATTTCTGCCATTGTATATATTTCTTTTCAAATTGTTGAAGATTTGACAATAATTTTTTTATCTTTTCAATATCAAAATAATCTATTTGTTTTAAAAGCTGTTTCTTTTGAGCTACTAAAATATTTTTCTGATTTAATAATTCATCAATAAATTTTTTATTTTTATCTATTTGGGTCTGGAGACTAGCTAATTGTTGTTTTAGAGTATCTATCTGCCTTTTAAGTTCATCTAACTGATTAATTTTTTTATCTATGTTTTTTAATTGATTTTCATAATCTAATAACTTTGGATATATTTGTTTAAATAAATTATATTTTAAATTTTTAACCATTTCTCTTTTTTTATCAATTTGAACTTGAAACTCCTTCTTTTTTGCCATAAAAATTGAAAGTTTTTTTTCATAAGACAATTTTTCTATTTCCTGTAAAATTTGTTTTTTTTGCTGCGTAAGTTCTTCTAAAACCTGTTGTTTAATAGATTCATCTTGATCTATATTTAAAATCTTATTCTCTATAACTTTAATCTGCATATCTAAATCTTTAATTTGTTCTTCTATATCTTGTTTTTTTTGTAAAAACTTTTTTATATTTTGTCTACATTCAGACAAAGAAATTTCAAATTGTTTAATTTCTTCTTGTTTTATCTCTTTAATAAAAGGACAATTTTTATTTATTATCTTACAATTATATTCCAACTTATGAGAAAGAACTTTTTGAAGGTTTTTTTCTTTTTCATACCAATAAGAAAGTTGCTTCTCAACATCCTGTAAATTGGATAATAGAATCTTCTTTTGAGCTAATAATTTATTAATTTCTCACTCAAATTGAGATTTCAACAATTCTTTCTTTTTTAAATACTTATCATAAGCTATAGTACCTGGTTTAAGTTCTAAATCTTTCAATTTATTTTGTAAATTGGTATACTCTAAATTTAGATTTTTTATATTTAATTCTATTTTTTCAATTTCTTTTTTTAACCTAATTCCTTCATTTATTAGCTGTTGAAACCAATCATATAACCTTTTCCAATCTTTAGAAATAATCAAATCATTAATTATATCACTTGAAATTTGAGAAAAATAACTATTTAAAGCTTGATCTATTTGTATTAACAAATTCTGTTTTTGCTTCAACAAATCATTATATTGATTTTCATCAAATTGTTGAATTTTTTGCTTTATTGTCTCTATCTGTGTCAAAATATAATTATTTTCTCTTTGATAAGAATCTATTTTTTTTTCTAAATCTTCAATTTGTCTTTCTATATTTTCCAGTTGATTTTTAAGTACTTGATATTGAGAAATTTTTTCATTGAGTAAATCATAATATTTTTGAAAATTTATTTCTAAAGGTTTACTTACGCCAGGAGCCAAAAGATCTAAACTTAAATCTATTTCTATTAAATCTTTAATTTGTTGCCAATCTTGATATAATTGAGTTTTTATTGATTCAAATTTTTGTTTCCAATTGGTCTCGTCAGATAAAACTTTTATTCTAGTAATTATTTCTCTCTTTTCTTCTGACAATTTTTCAGTAGCTTCATCGATCCCCAATAAACCAAAAATATTTTTGAAAACATTAATTCTTTCAGAAGGAGTCATTTCAAAAATATTTTCAGAATCCTGCATTAAAAAAGTAGTAGATAAAAATACCTCCATCGGAGGTAAAATTGATTCTAAAATTTTATTAAATTCAGTCGTAGTCTTAAAAGTAATCTCTTCCTTTTCTAGCGAATCAACTTTTATAAAAGTTTCTAATGGAACATTTTTACTTTTATAATTTCTACTTTGTAAAATTTCTTGTGAAACTAATTTTGTTTTATCAAAATTATGTAATATAATCAATCTTGGCTGAACACTTTGATTTCAGGCTTTCGTAAGACTTAACCTCTTTTCAATAAGATAAACCATACCATCTATCTCAAAAATAAGTCTAACTAAACCCTCTTGAGATCTTTTATTTAAAACAGGTCTTTGTTTTTTGCTAGAATAAAGTCAAAAAAAAGGACCATCAAAAAATAAAAAACTTTTTCCTGAACCAATAGGAGCTTTTATTAAATATTTCCCTTCTTTGAAATTAAGATTAATAAGTTTATCTTTAAAGGGTCATATATTTCGATATTGAGCTGCTAACAAATCTAAAGCCATATTGAATAAACCTTCAAAACTAAATTATATAAACAATAATAAAAATATCACCTAAAAAATCAAAGTATATATAAAATAAAAAACCCGGCTTTGATAGCCAGGTTCTTTGTTCTTTATTTCAACAATCCTTTCTTTTGTAAAAGTTTAAGCTCTGCTTCTATAGTTTGTAAGTTTATCATTGCCTTTTCTATTTCTTCAATACTTCATTTTGCTTTAAGCTCTTCTATTTGTTTTTCTAAATCTTTTCTCATTTTTTCTAGAATTTCTTTACTTTCAGTTGGAGAAACTACAGACTTAGAAGTAGTTATAACAATATTATCTCAATCTACCATTATAAGTCCTTTAGATACAGTTATATGCACATATTCATCCTCAAAAATAAAATCATCTTCAGGATTATCAATTGGTTTAAACTTTAATATACCAGGTTTTACTACAGAAACCAAAGGTACATGTCAAGGCAAAATTCATATATATCCTGCTTCTGTAGGAACATTTACTTCTTTTACTTGACCTTCATATATAATCCCTTCTGGTGATGATATTTTTAAATACATATTAATTGATATTTACTAAATTAAAATTAACTTCTTAATTTTCTTTTTATAAAAGCTGGAGTATCATCATCTTCTTCATCAACAGACAAAAATGTCTGAACTTTGTTATCTAATCATTCCTTTTTTATAGCTCTATTTACAAAATCCTCTCATTTAGATTTTCTAGAAGTTATCCTTTGTCAAAACATTCATAATCATCAAGTATTAGCCTTTCATTTAATAATTTCTTCTTGTGTCACCTCTGGAAAGCCAGTAGCTATAATAGTAACCTTTACTTCTCATTCATAAGAAGGATCAAAAGTCATTCACCAAATTATATTAGCATCTTCATCAGCAATTTCTTCAACAACTCTAGCAGCCTCTTGAACTTCTATAGGTGTAAGATCATCTCAACCTGTAACTGCAAAAATAATATTTTTAGCTCCTTCTAGTCTGGCTTCTAATAATGGATTGTCTATAGCACGTCTAGCAGCATCAACAGCTCTGTTTTCTCATTCACCATATCATATACCTAAAAGAGCAGTTCCACTATTTTCCATGATTACTTTAATATCAGCAAAGTCTATATTAATATCGCCAGGTTTCACAATCAAATCTGAAATTCATTGAACACCTAGATGCAATATTTTATCTATCATCTGGAAAGCTTGTTTAAAGGTTGTTTTTTTGTCAATTATGTTAAATATTTTGTCATTAGGTATTACTATCATTGTATCTACACCTTCTTTTAATCTCTGCAAACCTTCAATAGCATTTTGCATTCTTCTTTTTCATTCAAAAGAAAAAGGTTTTGTAACTACAGCTACAGTTAAAATTCCCATCTCTTTAGCAGCTTGAGCTATAACCGGTGCAGCACCTGTTCAAGTTCATCCACCCATTCAAGCAGTAATAAATACCATATCAGCGTCTTGTAAAGCCTTCTTAATTTCTTCTATATTTTCTTCTGCTGCCTTTCTTCATATTTCAGGATTGGCTCAAGCTCCTAATCCTCTAGTAATATTTAAACCAATATTTATTTTCTTTTCAGCTAAATTATTCGCTAAAGCTTGAGCGTCGGTATTTATAGCAATAAATTCTACACCTTCTAATCATTCTTGAATCATTCTATTAATAGTATTACATCACGCTCCTCAAACACCAACTACTTTAATTTTTGCTCCTGGAACAAATTCTGGTACGAATTCCTGAATAGCCATTAATATTTATATTTAAAATCTAAAAAATTTTCTTGAAAAACTCTACTATCTTCTTTAACCAATCAAAAGATATGTTAAAATTAAATCATGCTCATCATTCTTGACCATATTTTTCAAACCAAATATAATCTCATAATAAATTTATAAACTGCAAATTAGAAGACAATTCTCCAAACATCAATTGTTTTTCTCTTCAATAAAAAGCTGGAAGTTTAAAAAATTCTTTAGTTAATTTATCTAAATTTTTAATCTTAGAACCTCATCATATAAGATAAACTCCTCCTGCTAACTTTCAATCTCTATCTATTCCTTCTAACACTTTCTTAATTTTTTCAAAAATATCTTCATATCTAGCGGCTATCACCTCTGATAAGAACTTGATATCTATCTGCTCATCTTCATCTATATTATCTTCGTATAAAATTATTCATTTTTCTCTTTTAATTTTTTCAGCCTCTTTTATATCAATTTGCAAACCAATACTAATATCTTTCGTTACATCTTCACCTCAATATGGTAAAACTCCATATGCTAAAGGCTCCATCTCTTCATAAACTACAAAAGTCGTTTGATTGTTTCCTATATCAATTAACAAACATCCCAAATCCTTAGTTTCTACATCTAAACTAGCTTCCACACCTCATAAAATATTTGGTATCACATCATCTATATCTATTCATATCAACTCAAAAGTTTCTATCAAACTATTATAAAAACTATGAGGCACCATAAATATATCAGCTATCAATTCTAACTTTCTTCCCCTCATACCTAAAGGTTCTTTCACTTTTATATCTTCATCAATAATCCAAGTAATAGGGATAGTTTTTATAATTTCATAATTAGGCTCTTCTTCTAAATCTTCTATTATTTTATCAAAATGGGATATGTCCTCTGGCTCAACTACTCCTGTAATTAACCTTTTTTGTTCTCTTACTCTCTTTATCAACATTTTAGGATGAGATATTCACACTACAACACTATCTATTAAACCTTCTCATAACTTCTTTTCAAAACTATCTATTACAGATAGTATCGTTTTTCACAACTCATTAACATCTATAATTCTTCCCTTACGCATTCACTGAGTTTTAACCATATCTTTCGCTAAAACTATTTTTCTTCAATCTTCTTCCGCAAATACAACTCATTTTATATATCAATTACCTACATCAATAACAGTTCTGATATCCTGCATTTATTTAATTTTATCATTAATTTAAATTTAAGTTAATATTTATTAAATTAGTTTTTCTTTCAAGATATTACATTAATCAATTGATAACCAATAGTTATCAACTATCTAAAATAAATTAGAAACTACCTTTTCCTTTAAAAACATATACCACAATGTAATATTATTCACTTGTTTAACATTTTTCTTCTCTATTTTTGGCTTTTTAACACTATTCTGAATGATAACTATTTTTTCTCAGGTAAGTGGAATACCATTTTTATGAAAAAAAATTATTTGTCAAATTTGCGAATTTAAAAAAGGTATCAAAAAATTGGAATAATACCGTTTTTTCATTTCATAATTTTCTATTTCTTTTTTTATTTCTATTATTTTTTGTTCCAATTTATAGTTGGCAACATATACATTAAAAGCAAATATTAGAAAAGCCAAAGTTATAAAAAAAGCTATATATCTAAAAATTCTAAAATAGTTTAGATTCATAAGAAAAAAATAAATATTTAAATTTTAATTATTTGACAATCCAGCAATTATTTTAGGTCAGTTATCAGTTATCAAAATAGTATATTCCCACTGAGCTCACAAATCTCATTTTTCAGTATACATATTCCAAGGAATCCCTTTTATTTCTACAGCATATTTGGATTTCTCGGCCGTAATTGGTTCAATAGCCACTGTCATTCAAGGTTTTATTATATATTTTTTTAATTCTGTATTAGGATAATTATAAATTAATGGAGGCTCATGAAGTTTTAATCATACTCAATGTCAAGTAAGATTTCTTATTATACTAATTCATTCATCTTTTGCTATATTGTAAGCTTTTTTACTATATTCATAAAGTGATTTACCAGGCACCAAAAGCAAAATAGCTTCATCTAAAATTCTTTTAGTAGCTCTATGTAAATGTTTGGCTCTTTCATTTTTATCATCTCATCAAACAACTATAGAAAAAGCAGCATCAGTTATCATTCATTTATATTGAATACCACAATCAACTTTTAAAAGATCTCATTCTTTTAAAATATAATCATCTGGTATTCCATGAACTACACAATCATTAACAGATAGACACAAATTGGCTGGATATCAATAATAACCTTTAAAGGCTCATTTTAGATTATAAAAATTTATATAATTTTCAGCTTTTTGTTCTATATCTATAAGCCTTACACCTGGTTTTATAAAATCATATAGTATGTTTAAAAGTTCAGTTAAATATTTACCACTATCTTCTAAATTTCTTATCTGTTGAGTATTTTTAATTATCACTTTACTCATCTTTTTTATAAACTAGGAATAAAATATCTTTTGTTATAAAAAGTAATATTTTTTAAAACTCATCTAAACCACACCGCATCTTCTCATTTTATAAATCAAACTATTTCTTCATTTTCTTTAAATCCATCTATAAATTCTGTCCAATTTTCAAAAAGTATTTTTAAAAATTCTTTATTGTCATCTAGTTTAATAAAAATTTTCAAAAAATATTCATATTTTTTTAACAAATTATTAAATAATTTAGAAAAGAAATCATATAACTTTTCATCAAAACTTAAAAGCAATACCTCAGAATAGTATATTTTAAGTAAATCATCTAATCTTATATTTTTTTCTTTCTTTTCTTCTTTAAAATAAGTATACAAAATTAATAATCCAAAAATAGTTTGTCTCAAAATAGCAAGCACATGTAATAATATTATATTTGTCAATTCAGATTTAATCAATTTTTTGTTAGCTATAAATTCGTTAATAACATCTTTAAAAATCCAAAAATCTAATGAATACAAATTATTCTTTAAAAATTTAATCTCAGATTCTAATATATTCTCTTTAAATCATATATATTTATCATTCAAATCTAACAAGTCGAATATATCCTTGTAAAAAAAATCTAATATCTCATCACTTTCTGATTTTAATACTTTTGATATACTTTCTCAAAACATATTTTTAAAATTATCTATTATTTTAGAATGCCTTACGTAAAGTTTTATATCTTTATAATTTAAATCTTCAATTAAATTTATAAAAGCTGATTCATTTAAAAAATGAATCAAGGCAGGAGAAGAATAAATTTCTTTATATAAGGGCCTTGTAGGTAATCTAAAAGTCTGTTTTCCGCTTTTTATACTTTCAAAAGCATATTGATAATAAAATACATTTTTTCAATAAAGATACAATAATCAACCTATAAAATAAAAAGTATCTCAATTAAAATTAGTCTCTAAAGAAGAAATTATGTCTTCTAAAATAAATTTTTTGTAAATCCTAAAATACCCTGTATCTCATCTTCATATCCAAAAACTTCATATAAAAGAAAGATAAAAATTAACTAATCTTTCAGCTAACATTCCCTCTCTTTTAACTTCAGGAGGGAGTTTCATATCTGGAGAAAAAGAAGAAAGCAAATCTTCTATATACTCTTCTGAAATAGATTTTGATTTTACATTTAAAGCCTTAAAAATAAACTTTTTCACTCCTTTAAAATATCCATTTTTGTATACTTTATAATCAGTAATATATTCCAAAAACTTGTAAACATTATCTTCTCACTTTTCTATATCCAAAAAGTCTTTTAAAATATTGTCTAATTTTCAATCCTTAAAAATTTCTCACAAAACACTGTTAACTATTTCAAAACATTCAGGTCAATCTAGAAAAAATCTTATTAAAACATCTGATGGAAATATCAAATTTAAAATCATCTTTTCAGTAGTAGAAAAAGTTGGTTCCTTTTGATAATATTCATAATTATCTAAATAATCTTTGATAATATTTTTATACTTGCCTACCTTAGATTCATCATAAAAAAGCCATTCAAAAAATTCTTTATCTTTCATTCCAACATTATGTAAAAAGAATATCCTCTCTGCTTTGGCATAAACATAAAATATAGCAAAAAATAAATCTATTTTTTCTTTTAAAAGTTTATTTTTAATCTCTTCATAAAAATTATTATCTACTTTTAAATCGTTATATTCGTTAACAAACTTATAGAAATTAAAAAATATATCTAAAAAATGGTTAAAAGCTTGTTTCTTCGGTAAATGAGTAACTTTTTTTATTCTGGCTAGAAAAACATAATAAAGCAAAACAACACTTAAAACAAAATTTATATACAATTTAAAATCTTTATATTTTTTAAAAATATCTCCTGTTTTATAAGCTGCTACAAAGCCTAAAGCAGTACTTACCACAACAGGAGAAAAAAACCTATATCAGTTCATTTCAGCAACAGAAATATAAGAAAAATACTTTTCTACTTCAGAAAGTCTAATAGTAGGAGTTTCTCAAAATCAAATTTTCACTTCAAAAGGATCAAAGTTAATATCATAGAAATACAGCTTATAGTTTTCTACAATTTTTCTTAAAATAACAGTAAAAAATTGTTTAGCAGATACAAAATTAATAAAAAATGTGGCCGGATTAAATTGTAAGTCTCATTCTGGTTCCGGAAATAGTGTTAACAACAATCTTTTAAAAAGCATATATTAAATTTATTTATATTGTAAAATTATATTTTTTAGTTTTTTTACAGCTTCTTTTAAATCATCATTTATTATCACATAATCAAAAATATCTTTCAACTTTAACCAATTTAAACTTTCTTTCAATCTAAGTTTAAATTCCTCACTATCTGGATCTTCTCATCTCTTTAAAAGTCTTTTTCTTAGTTCCTCTTCAGAAGGTGGAACTACAAAAATAGTTACTACGTTAAATCA
>JAMOTU010000222.1 GCA_027062165.1 Candidatus Altimarinota bacterium | reverse complement strand
GGAAAAGACCATTGACAAGAAGTTATGCATATACATTTACATTTGCTTTCTTGATGAGCTACTCCTGTAAAATGGTAAATTTAACAAAAATAATTAAAATTTAAAATATGGCTAGAAAGAAATTTAAAGTTCTTAGAGTCTCTAGAAGAAGGAGAAAAAAGAGAAATTTTTTTAGAAAATTTTTAATTTTTTTTGTAGTTTTTTTGATAGCGTTTATAGTGCCTGCTATAGCAGGTATTATTTGGTTTAAAAAAAATATATTAGATCAGTTACCTGATGTTTCTAAAATAGAAGATATTCAACTAGCTCAGACTAGTATTATTACTGATAGAAATTGAGTAGTTTTATATAAAATTTTTGAACAGAATAGAAAATATGTTAGTTTTGACAAGATTTCTAAACATATGATAAATGCTATAGTTGCTACAGAAGATAAAAATTTTTGGACTAATCCTGGAGTTGATGTAAAGTGATTAATAAGGGCGGCGATTTATGACGTGATTCATTTAGGTAAAGCTAAGCAGTGATGATCTACAATAACTCAACAACTTATTAAAAATATTTTATTGTCTCCAGAAAAAACTATAACAAGGAAGTTGAAAGAAATTGTTTTAGCAATAAAACTTAACAATTATTTAAAACAAAAGGAAGCTAAACTTTATCCTAATTTATCTTGACAAGCTTTAGAAAAGAAAATAAAAGAGAAGATTTTAGAACTTTATTTAAATTATATATTTTTAGGAAATAATAGCTATGGAGTTGAAGTAGCTTCTGAAAATTATTTTAGAAAGTCTGCCAAAGATTTAGATGTTTTAGAGGCTGCTATTTTGGCATCTTTACCTAAAGCTCCTTCTTATTATGATCCAGTAAAATATCCACGGAGAAATTTATGATATTTTAAAATAGTTGATAGTAGTGGTAAGATTTATTTAGTTTCTTTATGAAATTGGCAAATATTTAGTGGTTTTTCAAAAGTTCCAATTAAAGATTTAAAACCAATAATAGAAAAAAAATTTAAGTCTAAACTTGCAAGTACGACTTTT
Source organism: Candidatus Altimarinota bacterium (assembly GCA_027062165.1). Lineage (GTDB taxonomy): Bacteria > Patescibacteriota > Gracilibacteria > Absconditabacterales > Absconditicoccaceae > JAMOTU01. Next base: position 2,264 of record JAMOTU010000222.1, on the reverse strand, counting down.
ACTTTTATAAAAGATGAAAATAGTTTATTAGATTTTTTAAAATGATTGTTGCAATTTGATATTACTTACAAAGGAGAATTATATAAAGTTTATTATGTAGCTTGAAGAAAAGATATAGTATTGGCTAGGATGTATGTTGATTGATATATTGATTCTAAAGAGTTAAAGAAAACTTTAATTGAAGCATTGAATATTAAAATACATACACCAAGATTAGAAATAAAAGCTCCTCATTTTGTTTTTTATGTTTTAGATTATTTGAAAAAGAAATATTGAGAAACTTTACTTTTGAAGTGAGGACTTACCATTAAAACAAGTTTAGATTACAATATTCAAAAATTAGCAGAGAAGACTTTAAAAGACAATATAAAACATTTTCATAAATATTGAGCTAACAATGCTGCTTTAATATATTTAGATAGTAAGTCAGGTGATATTTTAGCTTATGTTTGATCTTTGGATTATAATAGTTGAGCTATAGATGGAAAAGTAGATATTATAAGATCTCTTAGACAACCTTGATCTACTATTAAACCTTTTGTATATGCTTATGCTTTTATGAAATTTCCTTTTTCTGTAGATCAACCTATATATGATACTCCAGTAGATTTTAATGGATACAAACCTAATAATGTAGATTGAAGATTTTTATGATTGATGCCTTTAAAAAAAGCTTTACCATATTCTAGAAATATACCTGCTATTAAGCTTTTGTATATAGAATGATTAAGAAATTTTGTTAAATTTGTTCATAGTCTTGGTGTAGAAAATATTAATGAAAGTAAACTTTCACAATATTGATTATCTCTGGCTATATGAGCTGCTGAAGTTAAAATGATTAATTGGGCTAGAGCGTTTTCTCATTTAAGTGCTTTATGAAAGCCTGCTAAACTGAATCCTATTTTAGAGATAAGGTGAGCTGATGGTACTATAATATATAAAAAGAAAATTGAATACGAAAAGCAGATTATACCTTCGGGAGTAGCTTATTTGATATGGAGTATATTATCTACTAAGACAAATTTTCCCCCTTCTTGGAGAAGTCTTTATACATATTGAAAATGAATATTATTTGCTACCAAGTCTTGAACTACTAATATTAAATTAAAAAATGGTAAGTCATTACCAAGAGATTGATGGTTTGTGGCTTATACGCCTTCTAAAGTAATGGTTTTTTGGGCTTGAAATACAAAATGAGAACCTATGAAACGAAATGCTTATTGAGCTAATTTGAATAGTCCTGTTTGGAAAAAATTTGTTGATCTTTTGAAGGAAAAATGATACTTGAAAAGTGAACAAATGAATCCTAGAGGAATAAAATCTGTGGCTGTTTCTAAATTATCTTGAAAGATTCCTTCTTTAGATACTCCTATTGCACTAATAGTTGATAGTATGGCTTGGATAAACAATTTGCCTACACAAAAAGATGATAGTATTAAAAAGATAAAAGTAGATAAATTGTGTAATTGAAAGATTTCAAAATATACTCCAGAGTCAGATATAATAGATGCATATGTTATAAAACCTCAGGATGTAATATCTCCTGAAGATAATCCTGAAAATTATTCTTATGTTATAAATTGGTGGAAAAAAGAGGGTATTAGTAAATATTCTAAAATTCTTAATGCTCCTGTATTTTTGTTTACATGACCTAGTCAAATTTGTGAGATAAGAAAAATAGTAGCTCAAAAGTGAACTATTAAAGTTGATATTATAAAACCTCAAGATGGGCAATGAGTTGCTAAAAATTTTTCAGTATGGTATAATATAAAATCTCCTTTTGAAGTAAAAAAAGTAGATTTTAAAATTTGACAAAAAATAATAAAAAGTATAAAATATAGTAATGTAAGACAGATAACGGATATTCAGATTTTAAGTCTTCCTGATACTATAAAATGATGATTTAAATTATCTATTGTAGCTTATGATAGTGGAGGATATCAAGATATTAAACAGATAAGTTTAAATTTAGTAAATAAAGATGAAGATAAACCTGTTCTATATAAAAAGAAAATAGTTGAAGCTAATAATGGTAACCATGTATATTTAATATTTATGGATAAAACTAGTTATATAAAATGATGAGTAATAAAAGTGGATTGAGTTGCTGTAAAAAGGTTTAAATGAAATTATGTTGATTTTATTGTTAAGGCTAAAAATGTAGAGATTGGTTATGAAGTAGAGGATTGATATAAAAATAAACTGGAATGAATTTTAAAGGTTAATTAATAAATAATGGTGATAAAAAAATACAAGTGATTATG
>JAMOTU010000221.1 GCA_027062165.1 Candidatus Altimarinota bacterium | reverse complement strand
GCAGATTTTATTTTTAAGTTTGATGTTAGTGATTTGGGTGAGAGAAAAGGGAATGAGAAAAAGGAGATTGAGTTTTATTTCGTAGATTATAAAAAAGAGGATATAAAACATTACTTAACTTTTAAGGTTAAATACAAAGAAAAGCAAAATTATGATGTTTTAAAAGATATTTTAGGAATTAAAGATACAAAAGATATTAGGAAAACTCTTTTAAATAAAGATGACGCTAATATTAAAGTAATTAAAAATTTTGTATATGAAAATAGAGATAAATTAAAACAGGATGATATTGAGCTATTAATTGAAGGAATTGATGAAGATAGATTAATTAAAAAGGCTAAAATTGAATTTGTTATTACAAAATATAAAGCTCTTAAAAAGTTAGTTCCAAAATTAAAAGAGGAATTCTTTAATAAAGCAATTACGCTATACAAAAAACAGAGCGAAATAGATTATTTTATTCATAAAAACGCAAAAGCATTTTTAAAAGAGCAGTTTAATCTGTTTATGTTTAGATATATAAATGATGAAGAAGTGAATTTTTCTGTAAAAAGACTTGAAGAGCTTAAATTCTTAAAAGAGGTAGCTGATATATTAATTGATGAAATTTCTTTATTTGAAGATGAGTTAGTTAGAATCTGGACAAAACCAAGATTTGTATTTAATTCAAACTATGTAATAACAAAGGATAGATTAGAAAAATATGGTGTTTTAGATAAGTTTTTAGAAAATGAAGGAATACATAAGCAGATAGAAGAATGGAAGGAATTAAAATTAATAGATGAAGATTTTGAGTTAAGTAAAATTAACGATGAAAAATATAAACATTTGCCATTTGACACTAAATATTTTAAAGATATTGAAATAGATTTACTTGAAAGAATAGAAAATCTCGATGATGAGCTTGATGGAAGGTTAATTCATAGTGAGAATTTTCAAGCTCTAAATACGCTTTTGCCAAAATACAAAGGAAGTGTAGATTTAGTTTATATTGACCCTCCTTATAATGCTCCGGCAAGTGAAATTGTTTATATTAACCGATTCAAACATTCTACTTGGCTTACTTTAATGGAAAATAGAATTAGTTTAGGTAAACAATTTTTAAAAAAAGATGGAATCTTTGAATGTGCTATTGATGATAATGAGAGAGATAGACTTAATAATTTATTATTTAAAATTTATGGAGAGGAAAATTTTATTTCTTCATTATGTGTTATTCAAAATCCAGGAGGAAGAAGTGATGATAAATTTATTGCTACTACGCATGAATATTGTTTATTGTATGCTTACGATAGAAATAAATTAGAATTAGATAAATTAAAAAAAGATAGTTTTAAAGGAAAATTAAATATAAATCCTTTTAGGAGAGGAGGCTCAAATTCTACTCCAGATAAGAGACCTAATTTACATTATCCAATATTTTATTCCATTAAAGACAATGAGATTTCTTTAGAAAAAGATAGTGAAGATATGATAGAAATTTTACCTATTGATACTAATGGTATAAAAAGAGTATGGAGATGGGGTAAAGAAACTGTAAAAGAAAATATAGACAAATTGGTTGTTAGAAAAGTTAATGAGAGATTTGATATTTTTGTAATGGAAGAAGAAAAAGAGTTTATTAAACCTAAATCTTTGTGGAATAAATCAAATTATGCAGGAAGCACAGGCACTTTAATTCTTAAAAATATGGAATTAGAGTTCGATTTTCCCAAATCTCCTTTTTTATTATATGATATGTTTTCGTTAATTAAAAATAAAAATTTTACTGTGTTAGACTTCTTCGCAGGTAGTGGAACAACTGCTGATGCTGTGATAAGATTAAATAAAGATGATGGAGGAAATAGGAAATTTTTACTTATTGAAATGGGAGAGCATTTTAATAATGTGATTTTGCCAAGAATTAAAAAACTTTGTGTTTCGTTAAATTATAAGCAAGGTGTGCCGCAAGATAGGGATGGTAATTCATTATTTTTCAAATACTACTCCCTCGAACAATACGAAGACATTTTAAAAAAAGCGGAATATAAAAATAGTATTGAGACTTCTCCGCTTCTTGGGCTAAAAGGAATAAAAATAAAAGAGAATGAAGCTTATTACACATTTGAGAAAATATACCCGGATAAAAAAATTGATTTAGTAGAAACTATATCAAATCTACTTGGAGAAAAAATCAAAAAAATCACAAAAGATAAAATCTATTTAGAAAAAAGTGAAATTGATCTGAAGAATTTAACCTTCAAAAACTATCCAGAATTAAGAGCTTTGATTTATTGGGGAGAGAGTTATGCTTGAGAAGATTGTAGAGTTTGTGGAATTAAACAATTTTTCCATCCGTGATGATGAGCTTAAATTCTTTACAAAAGAAAAACAGCTTTTTGATTATCAGGTGGATGCTTTAAAAAAGACGCTTAAATTTTTTGAGATTGCTTTTAAAAATGGAAAGTTTGATAAAGAAGAGATTTATCAAAAATATTTAGAGTTTGATGGAAGTGTCTCAGAGTTAAAAATAAAAGATTCTTTAATTGGAGAAGAAAAGTTTAGTTATTTATATTTGGGAAAAGATCAAGAAGAGATAAATTTTAAAGATTTAGTCAATAGATGTAGCTATTGGATGGCAACAGGTAGCGGAAAAACTCTTATTATGATAAAGCTTATTGCTATCTTGAAAAAGTTAATAAAAGAAAAGAAGATACCAAATAAAAAAATTTTAATTCTTGCTCCAAGCAATTCTATAATAGAGCAAATTAAAGCTCATATTGATGAGTTTAATAAAGGAAATACAGAGAAGTTAAATATAACAGATTTAAAAGAGTTTAACGATTTTGATGATTTATATATTTATAGAGCTGATAACATCGTAGCCAGTGAGACAAAAGAAAAACAGCTCAATTTTTACGATTTTTACAATAACGGAGATTGGTACTTGATTTTAGATGAAGCGCACAAAGGGGATAAAGACGAGTCTATTCGTCAAAAACTTTTTGCCTTAATTGCTAAAAACGGAATAATGTTTAATTTTTCCGCTACTTTTACAGAAGAGATTGATAAAGTTACAACGATTAAAGACTTTAAATTAGATAAATTTTTAACTTCTGGATATGGAAAAAAGATAGCCCTTCTTGATTCAAGTGTAGCAACGGGAAGTGAAGAGCAAAAAGATTCAATTATAAAATCTTTAATGATACTTGCCGCTTTGAAAAGAGAGTATTAAACTGTCCCCCTTTGTCAAGACCAATTAGCAAAAATTTTTATGTCCTTTCATTATGCTACTTTTTGAAAATTGTTTTGTGCAATTTTGACATTTGCAAAGTAAACTTCATCAGGTGTTTTATA
>JAMOTU010000220.1 GCA_027062165.1 Candidatus Altimarinota bacterium | reverse complement strand
TTTCTTTGAAAAAATCCAAATTTTTCTTAAATCTATTTATTACCTCATTTTTTCTTTCTTCAGAGCATTTAAATTCTACGGGAAAAGGTATAAAATTCAAATTTTGAAGCTTCATATTTTCTTTTTGCCTCCATAGACTTTAGGTTATCCTTTATTTTTTCCATAAGTTTTCTTTTATGTTCCTCAGCCAACTTTATAATTTTATCTATTAACTTTTTATCCTCCGGGCTTAAGTTTTCCTTTGAAGGTATGTTTTTAAATAAAAATCTAATTTCTTCTAAAGATAATTCATTTTTTTCCAAAAGTTCTAAATGTTTTTTTAATATACTTTCTTTACACTCCTTCTTCAAGATTACCTGCTCCCTCTTCTTTTTTTACAACTTCTTGCCAAGCTTCATAAAGGGGAGTCAAAATTTCTAAAGCATTATCTAAATTTTCTATAGAATTATTAGCATTTGCTAAAAGTAGTTGATGCTTAATAGCTTTGTATAAATAATCAAGATTTTGAGCAATTTCTCCACCTGCTTCAAAATCTAAAGCTGCTTGTAAAATAGATATTGTTTTATCAGCTTTAGAGATATATTTTGCTTTTTCAGCTATATCCCCATTTTTTATAGCTTCCTTTGCCATATTTATAGAAGAAATTAAATCTTCATATGCTTTTAAAAGGAGTTGACCAGGAGATAATGTTTCGGCTTCAGTTTGTAAATATGGATTATTTTGCATTTGCATATTTATTTCCTCCTAAAAAGTTATTATATTTATTTTGAAATTATACCTATTTTATATATTTTATCTTATATGTATTTAAATAATTCTTTGCAATGTAAAGAAAATAAAAGTTTTATCCACTAAATCCACTTTGGGCTGCCGCTAAACTTTGAGATAAAGCTTTCATTTTTGCAATATATCCATCCAACATAGAAAATTTCATAACCATAGAAACGAATTCACTCCACAAAATTTCTTTATAACGCAAAATTTGTTTTTGAATATTTTGAATTTTCTTTTGAGAAAATTTAGCTTCCCAGAAGAAAGGTCCTGCTGGTAAAGTTAGATCAAAAGTGTAGCTAGCAAGTTTGTCCATAACTCCGTCTATACCTGCATCCGGATCACCAGCTAAAAGGGTAGTCACTCCCTTTGGATCTTCTTCAAATTTCTTTTCAAATGTTTCTTTATCAAAATATAATGCTCCAGGAATAACATTTCCATTTGAGTCTGTAACTATATCATTTGGATGATTTATAGTATCAACAAAATTTATACCTATTTCAGCTAAAGTATGACCGTTAACTGGAGTTGATAGAATTTCCTGAAGTTTATTTTTCACCTGTAAAGCAAATTGATCTCCAAATAAAATTCCATGATGATTTTTATCTTTAAAATATGTATACTTATAATAAGTTTTTACAAAATCATTATAAGTATCTACGAACTTCTCAAGCTTTTCCTCAACTTTATTTATGTTTGGGGCTATCTCAAAACTAGTTGCCCCAATACCTTTAAGTTCTAAAGTTACCTTTGGAATGGTGTATATATTTCCATTTGTATCTTCAAAAGTATTTGTTGAGTTTTTAGAAGTAAGCAAATGTAAATTGTTTACGTTTTCCCACTTATCTTTAGTTTCATTATAAATAAAACCTGTTAAATTTATATCCCCAGCCTGAGCATCTACATCCTGGTATCCATTTTTTGAAAAAATGGTAGCCGTATCTGAAATATCTATATCATAGCCTTCTTTTCCCGTTAAAACTAACCTATATTGAGATCCATCATAAAAATAGCTAGCTTTTAAGTAATTTCCGGCTTCATCATTTATAGCATTCATTAAATCATATAGAGAATGAACTCCGGATAAATCAATTTCTATAGTTTTACTAGTAGAAGAAAGAACATTTCCATCTGGTGCTAATTCTGATATGGTTAAGCTAAATTTTCCATTTGTATCTAAAACAATATTTGAAGAATATAAACTGGTTGCGGCACAACTATCGGGTGCAGCATAGGCAATAACTTTATTATTTGTTGCCAAAGAATTTACATTTATATAATACTTTTCTTGCAGAGCTCCTATTTCAGCTTCTCCCGACACAATATTTTCATCTTGAGAAAAAAGGCCAAGTGCATTTATATTAGATACAAAACTTAGTTCGTCTGCTATTGCATATAGATCTTTAATTTTACTTTGTAATTCTGAATAAGCTTGAAGCTTTAAAGTTATTTCTTCTAATCTTTTTACTAAAGGGTCTATAAGTTGATGTTGTTTAATATCCATAATTTGAGCGGCCATACCTGTCATGTCAATACCAGAACCTAAACCGCTCATAGTTACAGTTGTATCACCAGCAATACCTGTAAAATCTAAATAATATATAGATGTATCAAAATTTTGAGTTTGGATATTATTTGTTATAGTTAAATCAGCCATAATAAGCCTCCTTAAAATAAAAAGAACAAAAATTGTTATTAATAGTATATCGGAAGGATAATAAAGATTTTTTATAGATAATGCAAATACGTAGAAGTGATAAGAATAGAAAATAAAAATTTCCTATTTCAAATAGAGAGGGAATAAAAGACACAAATCATTTATATTTAAAAGATTAAAAGGGGGCCACTCTCTGGGCAGCCCCCTTAATTTTATATAATTATCCAATTAATCTAAGTGCATATTGTGGTAATTGATTAGCTTGAGCGAGCATAGCGGTACCAGATTGCATAAGAATTTGTAATTTTTGAAATCTTGCAGTTGCCTTTGCAAAATCCACATCTCTAATTCTAGAAGTAGCTTCATCGATTGTTGTCTTAGCTTGTTCGTTGAAATTGATAATAGATTGTAATTGGTTAATAGTAGATCCCATATTAGCAGCTTGGTCAGATAAAATGTTGATTAAATCACCTACTCTTGTTGCAAAAGCTAAGATTTTTGATTCTGCATTTTTAACATCTCCAAAACCAAACTTACTTTCAAGTTCAGTTGCTATTTGTTGAAAGTTTTGACTTTGAACTTTAATTCCTAGAACTCTAGAAAAAATTGTATCTGTAAATGTTGGTGCAAAAATTCTATTGTCTCCTACTCCGATGGCTCCAAAAGATGTACCACCACCCTTATTGGAAACGGCAGTAGCAGGACCATATTGAATCATAAAGGTAAACATAGTAACTGTTATCCACTCATCATTACTTAATTGATATTTCATTTTAAAACTATGAACACCAAGGTCATGCAATTTACCACTTTGAAAGAGCTTAAATTCGTTAAAGTCTACAGATTGAGCTAATCTATCCATTGCTTCAATTATTTTTGCAATTTCAGTTCCAATTTGCTTTCTTTCAGCTGGATTTACAGTTTCGTTTGCTGC
>JAMOTU010000219.1 GCA_027062165.1 Candidatus Altimarinota bacterium | reverse complement strand
CTTTCTTGTTTTTTAAATAAAGAACATCAAGTGTTAAATATTAGACTAATTGTTAACAGACTTATTAATATTTTTTTCATGGTATAAAAATTTTTAAAAAATATAAATAGAGTAAGATGATTCTATTAAATTTTAAACAATTTGCAAGATTACTTTTTCGGAGTTTCAGGGTTAAATGTTTCTTTAAGTTCTTTTTTAGTTTTGTTTATAATTGATTGTATTTTTTTTTCAATGATAGGGTAAAAAATAGCTGTTTCTTGGATATTTTTTCTATGTTTATAAAAGAGTTTTGATAGATGATATAGCTTCTCAACATCTTCATTAAATTCTTTTCAGGAGATTTTTGGGATTTCTAAAATTTTAGATATTTTTTTAAGTTTGGGTTTAATATCATTTTCTTTTTTGGTTTCTTTTGGGGTTGTAAATAAACTACTGTCTTTTGATAATTTTTCAAGCAATTTAGAAATATGTTTTATAAATTCTTTTCTTTTTTCACTTTTTTTAGGTAAAATTTTGTATAGGTTTAGATTTTCTATTTCTGGTTTTTCTTTAAAAGTTGCCCAGGCTATGTCAGTTATTGCTTTATCTGTACGATTTAGAAGGTATTTATAGTATATGTTTTTAATTCTTAACTCTTCTTTTTCTGGTATATTTATTCCTAGTTTTTTAAAGACAGTATTTTTTAGTTCTTTATAAAAATCCAGTCGATAGTTATCTAATAAATTATTAATAAATGATTTTTTATCTCTTTTATTTTTAACTCATTTAAGAATTTGCCAGTCTTTTAGCATAACTCTTATTATTCTTATATCTTGTGCTTGTTTATATAATATGTGATTTATAGGTTCATAATATTTTATTAATATTTTAACAAATTCAGGTCGATTTTTTATTTTGTAACTTCATTTTCTTTTAGTTATTATATTTGGAAATTTTTTAGTAAATATATCCATTAAGTGTTTAAATGTATATTCTACTCTAAATGAGAATTCTCATAAAGGTAATTTAGGATGATCTTTATGGGTTATAGTGATATTACAAAAGGGAATATCAATTTCAGTATCAGGATTGTTATGATTGATAGTTTGTAGTCATCTATCATTTTCTTTTATTATAAATTCTTTTCATATAAGTTCTTTAAACAATATAAGACTTTGTCTTGCTGCTTCTTTTTCGGGATATGCTATTTTAAATCATATTATGTCAGCTAAATGTATCAGTTCTTTAGTAATTTGTTTTCTATATTTTTTATCTTTTAATAGTTTTTTAACTCCTGATATAGGATCCTTAATTCTAGCTCAATGTAGCATTTCAGAAACAAGATTTCTTATTCGTTCCTTATCTAACTGGTAGTTGTTAGTTAAATTATATAAAGTTAATGCTAACAATTGAATTATTTTATTGTCTTCTAGAGAGCTGTTAACAATAGGTTTTATTTCTAATTGATTTAGTTGGATATTAGCTGCTATTTCAAAATTTTTAATTAATTCTTTAGAATCTAATTTAAATATTTTTGTTATGCTATTATTTATTTCTATTAGATAATTTATGTATTTTATAATATAGTACAATGAAAGTATAAAAAGGTTAATCTCAAGATGATTGGCTAATTTTAGATAATTATTAGATATAAGATTAGAAAAGTCATTAATTTTTTTTAACTTTTTTATTTCTAATCAAGTAAGCTGATACAATAATTTTTCTGCTGTTTCCTTAGATTTTTTGAATATTTTTTGTTCATATTCTTTATAATAGTAGCGGAGATCTTTTATTTCTTCGATTTGTTTATAAGTTATAATAATTTTAAAAAAGTTAATTAAAGTAGTTTTTATATCTTCGTGTAGTTCTGGTAAATGTTTAAGAATTTTTCCATTTTCAAGTAAATAATTTAGGTTTTCTTCTATTTTTTTAATATTAATTTTCGATTCATTATGTTCTGAACTAAATTCTTTTTTTTCTAACATAATTGTTTTGTATAAGAATGGTTAAAAATTTCTAAAGTAAATAATAATTAAAATAAAAATTATGTCAAATTTGACAAAATAAAAAAGTTTAGTATAATTTTTATTGATTTTGGATTTTTTCAAATATTTAAATTATGGCTATTGAATTGAAAACTATTTTAGAATTGGATGATATAAAAGCTATAAAACCTAATCTTGATGCTTTAAGGATAATTTCTAGAGCTACAGCCGAAAAGATCGAGGCTATACCTTTTGATATTAATAAAAAAGAAATTTATGTTCTTACAACTAATAATTATCCAAACTTGTTAAAGATATTAGAAGACAAATTGATATCTAAATGATATAAAGTTAAGTATTTTTATACTGAAGAGAAAAGTTTTTTTTATGCTTTTAAGTGGTATGATTATTTAAAACAACTAGAAGAAAAATCTAGAAAAGAAGAAGAAGAATTTAAAAAGGCTAGATGACAAAAAGCTATTCAATTAATAAAAAAATTATATGAAGAAAAACAAAAATATACAGAATGACAATTTATTATTGATTTGATAAGGTTATCTTATCAGGCTGGTGCTTCAGATCTTCATTTTCAACCGGAGGAGATAGGTGTAGTGATGAGATTAAGAAAAGATTGAATATTGAAAACTATTTTAACATTTTCTCATTCAGAGTTTAAAAAATATCTTTTAAAACTAAAATACCTATCTTGAGTTAGGATGAATGTTGATTGGTTGCCTCAAGATTGAAGATTTGATTTTGAAGTAGAAGATATAAATGGAGATAAGAAAAAAATAGATGTAAGAGTCTCTTTTATGCCTGGACTTAGATGAGAGAGTGTTGTAATGAGATTTTTGGATTCTTCTAAGGGTATAATGTCTTTTACTCAAATTTGATTTTTGGACGATAGTTTAGATATATTACAAAAGAATTTAAAAAAGACTTATTGAATGATACTTGTTACTTGACCAACAGGAAGTTGAAAAACTACTACACTTTATAGTATGTTAAGTTGGCTTAATGATCCTTGAAAAAAGATAATTACTTTAGAAGATCCTGTCGAATATGAATTACCAGGTATCCAGCAATCCCAGATAAATGAGAAAAAATGATATACTTATGAAGAATGACTAAAAGCTATTTTAAGACAAGATCCAGATATTATAATGGTTTGAGAAATAAGGACAAAAGAAACAGCAGAAATAGCAATAAATGCCGCTTTAACGTGACATTTAGTATTGTCTACACTTCATACAAATAGTGCTATTGAAGCTATTTCAAGACTTTTAAATATGGGTATTAAACCTTATCTTTTGGGACCTTCTTTAAATTTAATAATTTGACAAAGGTTAGTAAGAAAACTTCATTCTTGTTATTCTTTGAAAGAAGCTAACTATTCAGAAAAACAAGAAATTGAAGATTTTA
>JAMOTU010000218.1 GCA_027062165.1 Candidatus Altimarinota bacterium | reverse complement strand
AAATGATAAATCCATATGAGAATGCAAAAAAACAGATAATGAATGTATATGATTTTTTAAAGCAAAAGGGAGTGAGTTGGGATTATATAGAAGAGTTTTTGTATCCTGATAGAGTGATAGAAGTTAACATTCCTGTTAAAATGTCTAATGGAGATATAAAAGTATTTAAATGATATAGATCTCAACATAAAAATATTAGATGACCTTATAAATGAGGTATTAGATTTCATCCACAAGTTAGTAAAGATGAAGTAATCGCGCTTTCTGTGTGGATGAGTATTAAAGTGTGAGTAGTAGATCTACCTTTGTGAGGATGAAAATGATGAATTATTGTAAATCCTAAAGAACTAGATTTAGATGAACTTCAACAACTTTCTAGATGATATGTAAGACAGATATATAAATATTTATGACCTGATGTGGATGTTCCTGCTCCTGATGTAAATACAAATGCTCAAATTATGGCTTGGATGGTAGATGAATATTCAAAATTAGTTGGTAAATGGACGCCGGGAGCTTTTACAGGTAAACCATTGTCTATTTGATGAAGTAAATGAAGAGATATCGCTACATCATTAGGTGGTCTTTATGTGTTAGAGAAGTATTTAGAATTAATTTGAGATAAGCTAGAGTGAAAAAGAATAGCTATTCAATGAGCTTGAAATGCTTGATTAAATTTTGCTAAGTTAGCTGTACAAAGATGAGCTAAAATAATAGCTATTTCTGATAGTAAATGATGAATATTTAATGCTGAGTGAGTTGATGTAGGATTGATAGTAAAATTAAAGTCTGATAAAAGATCTGTTATAGATTCTTGATATGAAAAAATTTCTAATAAAGAGCTTTTGGAGCTAGATGTAGATTTGCTAGTATTGGCTGCTTTAGAGAATCAAGTTACTTTAGAAAATGCAGATAATATTAAAGCTAAAATAATATTAGAGCTAGCTAATGGACCTACCACACCTGAGGCAGATGAGATCTTATTTAAGAAATGAACTGTAGTATTGCCAGATATATTAGCTAATGCAGGAGGAGTTACTGTTAGCTATTTTGAACAAATTCAAGGTAATATGAATTACTGGTGGCCTGAAAAAGAAATATACGAAAGGCTAGAAGCTATTATGAAAAGATCAACAAAAGAAGTGGTAGATTTGGCTAGAGAGATAAATGTAGATTTTAGAAAAGCTGCTTATATTATTTCACTTTGGAGACAATATGAGGCTTGGAAATATAGAAGATAGAAATTCTGAAGAGAATTTTAGCAAGGAATTGTCAGAAGATGAATTCAGAAGATGATGGTGATAATTGTGTGATAATTGTCTGTGATTTTTATATTTTAACATATATAATAATGACAGAAACTAAACAAAATATTGGTTTTTGGGATATAGTTAAAACTATGGAGCCTAGATGGGCTATGTCTTCTATGGCTACTTGAGCTGTTGGTATTTTATCTTTTTTAGTTTGAAAGTTTTTTAATTTGTGATTTGCTAAAATTTTAGGTGGTATTTTAGTATATTTAGCGATTTTGTTTATAATTTTATTTGCTATATTTTTTATTTTAAGAATTATTAAATTTCCTCAGGAGGTTTTGAAAGATTTAAAGCATCCTATAGCTGCTAACTTTTTTGCTTGAATTTTTATTTCTTTGGCTGTTATAGTTTCTGGGGTGTTAAATGTTTTAAACCCTTTAGGTTGGTTTTTGTGAACAGTTGATGTTGCTAAGTTTTTTTATATATTAGCTTTGATTGTAGGTTTAATTGTGCCTGTTATAGTGCCGTTTATGTTAACAATTTCAGAGAATGTCGATACTAAACATGCTGTTTGAATTTGGTATTTACCACCTGTGTGAATATTTGTTTTAGTATTTGCTGGTAATTTTCTAGCATTGCATTGAGTGTGGGTAAGCTTTATAGGGTATTTGAATATATTTTTAATGTGAGTAGCTTTTATGCTTTATTTGTTAGTAAGTGCATTGATTTATTATAGATTAAAATTTCATCCGTTGCCAGCTCCAGAAGTTGCTCCTTCTTTTGTAATAGGACTAGCACCAGTAGGTGTTTCTGTGATTGCTATTAATACATATTATCAATTAATAAATAAATTTCATTTACTTCCTTGGAATATGGATGTAGTTCATACATTGCTTTCTATAGTGTCTACAATGCTTTATGGATTTGGTTTTTGGTGGGCTATAATAACTATTTTAATAATTTGATATTATTTGTTTAAGCACAGTTTGCCATTTACTTTATGATGGTGGGCTTTTGTGTTTCCAGTGGCGGCGTTTGGAATATGATTGAAATTTATTGCTTTAGATGTTTGAAATAAATTTTTTGATTGGATAATGTTTGTAGATTGGATTATTGTATTAGTTTTATGGATTTTAGTATTTTGTAAGACATTAATTTGAATATATACTAAGAAAGCTTTTATGAGACCTAAGGTTGTTAAATAATTGTCTAATTATTAAGATTTAAGAATTAAGGAGGGAACTGGGCCCTCCTTTTTAAAATTATGTTGAAATTGATAGATTAATACTTAAGAATAAAATGTTTATAGTTTAAGATTTAAATGTTATGTCTTATCAAAAAGTACCTTTGGTAGCTACATTGGTTTCTGTGATTTTGGCAATAATTAAATTTATTGTTTGATTGATAAGTGGGTCAGTAGCTATTCTTTCATCTGCTATGGATTCATTATTGGATGTATGAATAAGTGTATTTAATTGGTTTGCATTAAAGACTGCTTCTGCTCCTCCTGATAGTAAATTTAATTACGGAAAATGAAAAATAGAAGGTATAGCAGCTGTAATTGAGGGTACTATTATATTTTTGTCAGGACTTTTTATAATTTATGAGTCTTTAAAAAAGATTTGGTTTAAAGAAACTATTAAAGATATAGATTTATGATTGATTGTTATGATTATAAGTATTGTTGTAGTAGGTTGATTAGTAATGTATTTAAATTATATGTACAATAAGACAAAAAATTTAGTAATAAAGTCGGATGTATTACATTATAAAACTGATCTTATAACAAATTTAGGAGTAATATTATCTTTGATTATAGTGAAATTTACTTGAATTTATCGAATAGATTTTATAATGTGATTCATTATATGAATTTATATTGCTAAAGAAGCGATACATTTGATAAGAGAATGAATATGAATTTTGTTAGACGAAGCTCTTGAAGAAAGAAATCAAATAGCTAAGATATTAGATAATTTTGTTAGGAGATGAGTAATAAAATCTTGGCATGATTTAAGAACTCGTAAATGATGAAGATATAAATTTGTAGAATATCATTTTGTAGTAGATCCAAACACTACAGTAAAGGAGGCTCATGATATATGAGATATGATAGCGGAGCAGATAAAAAAACTTGATCCTAATAGTGAATGG
>JAMOTU010000217.1 GCA_027062165.1 Candidatus Altimarinota bacterium | reverse complement strand
GAAGTATAATCAGAAATTACTATTTTGTAAATTAAGAGAAATCGGTATGTTAGATAAAGAGTTGATATTTAAATTTTCATGTGAAGTTGAAAACAGTTATGATGAAAAAGTAAATTATTCATTTAATAAAAAAATAGTGGATGAATTTTGGGAGAAGTTTTTAAATTCGGGAAATTTTCTTAAACTTATTGAAGTAGAACACAAAAGATGGATGGTATACCATTATTTATTTAAACGGATGGGAATATGCTGATAAAAAAGACAAATTAAGAAAATTGCATAATTGTTTAGTAGATATTAAAGAGTTTGTTGATTACGGAAGAAAACTGACTGTAATATATGATATTTATTCTTATTTGTATTTACCTAATTATTTAGCCGCAGGTAAATATGAAATAAAACCTTAAGGAGAGAAAATGAAAAAAATATGGAGAGTATTTGTAAGTTCAACATTTGAGGATTTCAGACTTGAGAGGGCGATATTACAGAAGTATGTATTTCCTGAAATAAAAGAAAAGGTTATAAAAAAAGGAGTGGAGTTTTTACCGATTGATTTAAGATGGGGAGTGCCAAATGAAGCTCAGATAGACCAAAAGACCATGGATATATGTCTTGGTGAAGTAGAGAGGGCCACAACAGAACCCCATCCTGATTTTTTGTTATTAAGCGGTGAGAGGTACGGATGGGTACCGATACCGAGAATTATAGAAAAAGATGAATTTGAATACATAATAGACAAATTAAAAGAATTAAATGAAAACACAGATATATTAGAGAAGTGGTATAAGCTTGATAATAACCAAATTCCACCGTCATATATTTTAAAATCAAGAGATGAAGTAACAGATAAAGATTATACAAAATGGGAAAATTGGGAAAAAGTAGAAAATAAGATAAGAGAACTTTTACAATCAGCGGTTAATAAATTGGATTTTGATAAAGATAAAAAAGAAAAATATTTCCTTTCCGCCACTCATGAAGAATTTAGAACGTTTTTGAAACATAAGTGTGAAGATAAAAATATTAAAAATCATATATTTGCAATTATGAGAGAGTTTGAAAATAAAGATAAAATAAATAATAAAAAGTTAGTAGAAAGTACTTCTGAACTTGACAACTTTAAAGATGAAATTAAAAAAAATATAAAAGAAGAAAATATTTGTGAAACGTCAGTTTCGGTAGAAATTTATAGAAAAATTGATGAAATAGAGAAGTTGATAGAAGAAAATGAAAGCTTTAATAAATTTATTAAAAAATTGAATGATGATAAAATAGGAAAATATTTAATTAAATTAAATGAATTTGTAAAAGATAAACTTTTAGAATCTTTTCAAACTTATAATTTTAATGAATTAAGCGAAGGGGAACTCCAAGAGGATTTTTTAAATCATCTGCTTAATAAACCTTTTATCGGCAGGGATAAAGAGATTAAAGAGGTTTATGAAAGAATAAAAGATGGTGAAGATGTATTGATAGTTGGGGAAGGAGGGGTTGGAAAATCCGCTTTTATGGCTAATCTTATAAAAGTAGCTAAAGAAGATAATAAAAAAGTGAAATATGTATTTGCAGGAGTAACGCAAAACTCAATTCTTTGTGAAGATATTGTAAAGTTTATTGAAAATGTAGAAGATAACAGTATTGTGTTTATTGATGCGATAGACCAGATTAAATTTGAAAATGAAGAAAAAATTAAAAAATTTTTTGATGTTATAAGAAATAAAAAAGCACAGTTTATACTCTCTGCAATTCCAATAAAAAAAATAGAAAATTATTTTGAAAAAACATTAAAAAATTGGATTCCAAAAAACTTTAAAAAAGCATTAGAAAAAGAAGGTTGTTCTGAAAAAGAATATTTAAAAATCATTGAGTTATATGTTAAAAAATATAAACTTGTTCCAATCGGTAATAAAGACAAATTAAAATTAATTTTAGAAGAATTATTAAAAAAAGAAAACAGAACACTTACAAAAAAGCAATATGATTATGTTTTAAGTAAAGAAGATTCAGGAAAGCCTCTTTATCTTACGATGGCGAAAGAGGAGGTTAAATTTTGGAGAAGCAGTGATGAACTGACAGACGAAAAAGAAGAAGAAAACAAAAATAAAAGATATTTACCGCAGACTCAAAAAGAGATGATAAAAGAATTTATTGAGAATTTATATAAACTTCATCATAACGAAGAAGAGTTGGTTAAAAGAGTATTCGGATATATCGTTGCGAGTGATTATACGTTAAGTGAAGAAAAGCTTCTTGAAATTTTATCGTTAGACGATGAACTGATGAAGGAAATACAAAACACACACCATAAAAATTTGACAAAGACAATACCGCCTGCAGTATGGGCGAGGCTTAGATTTCATTTAAAAGATATTTTAATTGAAGATGAAAACGGAAATCTTAAGTTTTTTCACAGGGAGTTTGATGATGTTGCAAAAGAGATGTTTTTTAACTGTGAAATGTTATATCAATTTGAAAAAACAGTTGCAAAAGCAATTGAAAAAGGAAAGCTTGAATATTTAACACAGTTTTTAATTGTCAGTATGTTAAAAGGATTTAAAAATAAAAGAAAAAAAGAATGTCTGTTAAATACGGAAATTGCAAAAACTATCATAAAAAAAGTACAAGAAGGGAATTGTGATTTTAAAAACGACTTAAAATTATTTGAAAAAAAATTATTTAAGGATTTAAGAAAATTTTTCAGAATTGATGCCGATTATGTTATGGAAGTTGAGGCTCTGTTTTTACTTAATTGGATTAAATTTTATTGTAAAGATGAAGAAATCAATAAAATAATTGACGAATGTAATAAAGCGTATTATCCGGATATTCAAAATCGAGATAATTTAAAAAATATTGACTATTCTTTATTTGAAAAAGAGTTGAATGAAGAGAAAGCGTTGGAGCTAGTGGGAAAAAGTTTTGTTTCATATAAGTTTTTATCGAAGAGCTTAAAAAATGAAAAATTTAATCAAAAAGCTATTGAGAAAAATCCTCTGGTATTGTTGTATGTTAGTAATCCAAAATTTTATAAAAAAGAACTGTCGAAATTGAAAAATGAAGAAGAATGGTATGTTTTGGGGAGTTTTTTAGAAGATGAATATATTATGCAGATACCACCTTTAACTCATTCGTCAATTTTGGAATTTTTAGGTGATATGAAATGAATGATATTAATAATGATGTTTTAGAGTTTCAAAATTTATACAAAGAACTTAAAGAAAAGTACGACAAAGAAAAATATATTTATTTTTTAGGTTTATATGAAGATTTGGTATTAAATTTTTGGGTAAATAATATAAAAAGTTTGGATGAAAACACTAAATTGTTTTTGGAAATTTTTTTTTGTTTGACAAAAGAAAGAGATAATGATGAAATTAAACTGACGATTATAAAATTAAAAAAAATAAAAAAATTTTTATTGAAAAAAGGTCTATTTAA
>JAMOTU010000216.1 GCA_027062165.1 Candidatus Altimarinota bacterium | reverse complement strand
TTTGTTTTATCTAGAATGAATAGGACAACTTGATATAGTGAGTTTTGGAAATGTTAGAAAATTGCCAAAGACAAAACAAATTTATAGTTTACCAATAACATTATGAGTAACTTTTAAAAATTATAAACAATTATTAAATTTTCTTGATGCTGTAGAAAATAAAGTTAATACATCAAGGGATTTATTTATAATTAAAAATTTAAATTATGATATACTAAACCCCAACAGACCACAATATGTAACTTTAAATACAGATGTATTATTTTATAAATAATGATGGCTGATGATTATTAAAAGGAGATATCTGATGATTAAAACCTGATGATTTCTGATAATAGGGTTGAGGATATGTATAATTTTATCAGATGTTTTCAAAAATTATGAATATATATCATATACCGGTTTTAGCTAAAGAGATTGTGGAATTTATTCCTCAAAATATGGAATTCTTTTTTGATGGGACTTTATGACATTGATGACATGCAGAATATATACTTAATAATATACCAACTATTAAAAAATATATAGGTGTGGATAGAGATTATAAAATGTTAGAAAAAGCAAAAAAGAGGTTAGAAAGATTTAAAGATAAAATAGTTTTTATTAATGAATCTTATGCAAATATTGACAAAATTTCTAATCAACTAAATATAAAATTTGATAGCATTCTCTTAGATTTATGAGTTAATATGGAACATTTTAAAGATCCTTCTAGATGATTTTCTATAAAACAAGATTGACCTTTAGATATGAGATTTGATACTAATCAAAATTTTACAGCTGAAAAATTGATAAAAACCTATTCTTTGTTACAATTGGCGGAACTTTTTCAAAAATATTGAGATTTTTCAGAGAAATATTCAAAATTTATAGCTTCAGAAATTATCTCTAAAAGAAAAAAACAAAATATTAATACAACCTTTAAGTTAAAAAATTTACTTAAAAATTTATGATTAAACGATAAAAAGATTAGTGTTATTTTTCAGTGTCTAAGAATAGAGGTAAATCAAGAATTAAAAGAGCTGGAATTTTTTTTAGAAAAATTTATAAATTTTTTGAATAAATGATGAAGAATATTTATAATTACTTATCATAGTGTAGAAGATAGATTAGTTAAGCAAAAATTTAAACAATTAGTTGACAAATGATTAGGAAAATTAGTAAATAAACATGTTATAAAACCTTCGTGGCAAGAAATTAAGAATAATAGAGCTGCTAGAAGTGCTAAACTGAGGATACTAGAAAAATTTTAGTATATAAAAAGCTAATTATGTTAAAAAGATTTTTATTTATTGTGGTAAGTTTAATAATTATATTCTCTTTATCTTTAGCTGTTCCGAGTTTTGATCAAGTTATAAACTGAAAAGAAGTTAATATTTGAGGAAATGATGCTTGACCTCACGATGCCGTTAAATGAAAATATCTTTACGATCCTTCTAAATTAGGTATTAAAAAAGATGATACTCTGCTAAATAATATTATTTCTCTGTTTTTTCCTCAATCTGCTAGCCAAGGCTGAAAACTATGGACGATTATTCGTTTAATAGCAGTTGGGTTATGAATAATATTTTTAATTCGGTGATGAGCTTTACTTTTACTTTCAGCTGATAATGAATCTGAACTTTCAAAACAGAAAAAGAATTTAATATATATTTTTTATGGGGCTTTTTTATTTTTTGGAGCTACTTTGATTTTATGAGATTGGCTTTTTATATGAAGTCCTTGATGATTAGAAGAAACTATGTCAAGAGTAGAAAATAGAATATTTTTAAATATTTTGTGATTTTTAAAAACTTTTGCATATTTTGTAGCTATTTTGATGATAGTTTACTATGGATTCAAAATTATAAGAGCATATGAGAAAGAAGATAAAATTAAAGCTGCCAGAACTGGTATAATCAATGTAATAGGAGCACTGATTTTTATAAGGGCTATTGATTTTGTATATTCTGTATTACAAACAGAGGATTTTAAAACAAAAATAGTAGATATTTTAAATAGATTTTCTAAACTATGATTATATGTAGTATGATTTATAGCTATTTGAACTATATTTTATGCTGCTGCTTTGCTTCTTACCTCTCGTTGAGATGAAAATGCCTGGAAAAAAGCTAAAACTATTGTTATTAATATATTTTTAGTAATTGTTGTTATCTGATTGTTTTTACTAATTATAAATCAGTTAGTTAATGCATTTTAAAAATTTTAAATTTTATATTGGAAACAAAGTAGTTTTAACTCTAAAAAATTTAAATATCAACTCAGGAATTAACTTAATTTTTGGACCTTCTTGAAGTGGTAAAACTACATTTTTAAAGCTACTTTATGTTTTATCTTATAAAAAAGATCCAAAAAAATTTTTAAATAATTATATTAATTTTTGCGGAGACGTTAAAGTAGACGAAGAAGCATCTTTTTCTTTTCAAGAATTTAATTTAATCGATGAATTAAATGTTATCGATAATTTTAATCTTTTTTTAAATAATAAATGATTTCTAAGTAATAAATTAGAAGATCTTTTAAATTATTTTGAGATAAACAAATCAATTTTAAATCAAAAAGTTAGTTGATTAAGCTGATGAGAAAAAGCAAGAATAACTTTTATACTAACTCGATTAAAAAATAAAAAACTAATTTTAATTGATGAAACTGACAGTTTTTTAAATGAAGAATTGAAAATCAAATTTTATAAATTTTTACAAGAAAATGCTAACGATAAAATTTTTTTCTTTGCTACTCATAATAAAGATGCTGTCAATTTTTTAAAACCTACAACTATTATTTATTTTGATTAATTTAACTAATAAAAATGATTTTTAAAAACAGAGAACAGGCTTGAAAACTTTTATGAGAATATATCAAAAGAATTTTTAAAGTTGACGATCCTAATAAATGGTTAGTATTGGCTATACCAAGATGATGAATACCTATAGCTTGGCGAGTATCTAAAATTTTGAATATACCTATGGATATTTTAGTAGTAAAAAAATTAGCCCCTTTAGCTTTTCCAGAGTATTGATTTTGAGCAATGGATCCAGATGGAAATGTGTTGATAGATACTGTATATATGCGTAGTTTATGAGTAGATGATCAGCAACTGGCTATGATTCAATCCAAAACAATAAATGAAATTGCTAGAAAATTAGAAAAATACGCTAAATGAAAATTACCAGATGTTAACTGAAAAAATGTTATAATTGTTGATGATGGAGTAGCTACTGGTTTCACTGTGGCAGTAGCAGCTAATTGGGCTAAAAGGCATGGAGCTAATAAAGTAATTTTGGCTGTTCCTGTATGTCCTGCAGATATAGATTTAAAATTAAATAGATTTTTTGATCAAATAATATGTTTATCTCCTCAACAAAATTTTCAGGCTGTTTGACAATTTTATGAAGATTTTCACCAAGTAGATGATGAAGAAATAAAGAAATATCGGGAAATATAATTTTTATCTAAATAATACAACTTTTTATG
>JAMOTU010000215.1 GCA_027062165.1 Candidatus Altimarinota bacterium | reverse complement strand
CTCTAAAACCTCTTTAATATTTTGCTGTAGCTCTTCCAAAGTTTCCGCTTGTGTATGCGCGCCGGGTATACCTGGGACATACCCGATGAGTAGTCCCGTCTCTTTGCACTTTTCTATAATAACGGGGAACACTTTGGGCATAGGTAGTTAATATAACCCTTTCAGGTTTCAAGTTTGAAAACAACCTTCAGAGGATAACAAAATTTAGAGAACCTTTTATGGTTCTTTTTAGAAGGTAAACTAAGGAGGGTTTTTAAGTTTCTACCCTTAGGGGGATATATCTACTAATTTTTATGGACGCTTTGGGAGCCTTTACTAAAACAACCCTCTATAGAATTATTTTATTGATATTTTTCCAAAGTTTCTTCTAGAGCTTCTTCTACAATAGATTTAATATACTTGTCTTGCTTGGTTCGAGGTTTTATTAAATTAGCCTTTATATGATTTTTCAGCTCAACGGATATATCACTATAACCTTTACTACGAACACTATACATTTCGATGTCTAAGCCTTGCTTTGTACTTTTTATCCTTATCAGTCTTCTTCGATACTTACCTTGTTCAACTAATCTTAGTATATCTTGATATTTATTTCCAAAAATCAATTTTTCTAACCAATTTTTATTAGCATCCTCTTGATTCTTAAGACTCTTCAATATGGAAATAACCCATGATGTGGACATCTGTTTTCCATTGCTGGTTTTAATTAATTGAGAATTGTTTGCTTTGCTTTCCAATATTAGCACATCTTGTATCTTACCTAAAAAATTTGTTTTCACACAAAGCCCGTCAAATCCGTTATCACCTCTATACTTACCACTTAAACATTTCCAACCATTTTTTTCAAAGAATTTTATAGTAAATCTTTCAACAAAATCAGCAATAATTTTCTTTTCCAGTTCATATTTTGAAGGAATAAAGGATAGTTTTTGAATAAAATATTGATATAACCATGTATCAGCTTGCTCTGAAAAAGTTAATAAATTACATCGTTTATCTTTTAAACACATAAACAGAAATTTATCTCCATTGGGTATTTTGGAATATTTCAATCTTAGAGCATACATATAAGCCGGATTTATTCTTCCTTCTATATAAGCTTTTTCTAATAAAAAATCAATTCTTTCGGCTTTTGAAAGGTAGCTTTGTAATTCTTTAAATGAAAGATTGGCTAATTTTTTGGTTAAAATACTTTTGGGTATTTTTGCATTCCATTTATTTATAAATCTGGTGCTAATAACAAGGGGATTTGAATATACCTGAAAGCTTAAAGAAATTAAAACTAGTAAAATTAAAAGTTGTTTGATTTTTAATTTCATTTTGAAACCTCCATCTTTTTTTCAGCATTGTTATACCAAGTTAAATATTTTTGTCTACATTCTTCTTTACAAGGAACCTTATTACATCTTTCTAAAATTTCATTTAACAATTCTTCTGCAATTTTGGTTTTCCCCATTAATTTGTAGGATATTGCAATAGGCATTTGAAAGAAATTTTTAACTTCATTTAAATTTGCTAAAAATCCTATACTAGGAATTGGAATATGTTTAACTATAAAAGGTAGTGAATCATACGCTTTCTTGAAAAAGTTTAATGCTGAAGGATAATCCCCATTAGCTAAGGCAATAGTTCCAGCATGGTAATATAAAATTTGTAAATTCTTCCCTTCATAGTTATCATCATCAAAATTATCTTCTATAATTTTAACTATTTTCAATATCTCATTTTTATGTTTGAAATAATTTTCAGATAAAGCCAAAATGAGAGCTATTCCTATTTCAACAACATAGGGTTCTTGATGTAAAGCTTTATATAAAAAATAACGAGCTTTTTCGTAATTTAAATTCCCTAAGTAATAAATTCCATTTAAATAATCTACAAAAGATTTTTCAGTAGCAAATATATTGGCATACCTGTTCAATACCTTTAGACTCTTTTCAAACAATTCCTGATTTATTGCATTATTAGCTATCACCGTTAGTACTATCAAATTTTCAATAGAAAGATTTTTTATATTGTTCCTTAATACTTTCATAGCTGTGATTTGCAACTCTTCTTTAACTGTTTCTAATGATTTTAGTTTTCTTTGTTTATTTTTTATTTTCCTTTGTATTTCCTTTAATTCTTGTTTGTCATTTTCTGCAATTGCTTTACAAATATCTTGATGTAAAGATACTATATCTTTTTGAATATCAGATATCTTATCAGATACTTCCTTCAAAGGTTTTAATATGTATCCCTGTATGGGGCCAGACCCTATTTCATAAGGTGTCTTTATTTGAAAGATAAATCCATCATTACCTTCTTGTTTTTTTTCAAAGAAAGCAGATTTAATTTGTATTCCAGTAAGTGCCAAATCGGCTATAGCTGCAACAGTTGCTCCCATAGACAAACTTGCTTTGCCAGCAGCACCAGCTCCTCCTAAAAAGGTTAAGGAAATACTATTTAAGATAGCTGCACCAAGAATAGCATTTCCTCCAAACCAAGAACCAACAGTAGATAAACCAGCCATATAAGAGCCAGCTCCACCGCCTCCAATCCAGCTGGCTATTGTTGAAACACCTGGAGCTGCAGCTGGAGCACCAGCGCCAGCGGTAAAAAATAAAATTGCCGCTGTTACTATTATCGTTCCGGCTATAACAGCTGGAACAAACCAATCTTTTTTATAGAATGGAACTGGATATATTTCGGAAAATGTCAGCTTTTTCCTATCAAAGGTATAAGCAATTTCAGGAAGCCATATTGGGGATGTAAAAAGAGCTAAACTAGCCAAGCTAGTTTTCTTAATAAACTCACGCCTAGTTATTTGGTATTTGAAAAAATCCTTATAAGTGTCCATAAAGAGGTATATAGTAGAACATTAAATTTTCTATTTCTTCATTGATTTTTAAACTTTTGAAAGAATTCAACAAACTTTTAATTTCCTCAATGGAAAGGAGTTTTCTTTTGTATAAAGGTGAAAGGAAACTTCGTTTTTCACTATTAGATTAATAACAAAGTCACATTTTAAGTAATTATTAAGAATTTCCTTCCAAATTTCTTGAGCTTCCATCAACCCATTTTTCTTGAATGCTTCTATAAAAATATTGCTATCAATAAAAATAAGTTCACTCATAGAGTTCATCCTCTTTTATTTCTGGAATATCCAGTTTTCCTAAATACTTATCCGTAAATCTCTTTAGAAATTTTAACTTTTCTTCCTTTTTAAGTTCTTCTATTTTCCTTTTAATCTCCGAATAGGGTAAAATAATTTCTATCGTTTCTCTAACCTCTTCCGGGATTTTAATTATTATTTCACCCATAAAGAGGTATTTTAACTTTTTATGGACACCTTGGGAGCTTTCTTAAAGACAGCCCTATATAGGGTTGTTTTTGTTCTTATTGTCGGTATCCCTGCGGTGGAGTTGTTTTGTTATTATTTTTTCAGCAATTATTTGCTACTTTATTCTTCTTTCAATTTATCAGGAATTTTTTTATACTCTTCAAGTTTTTGAC
>JAMOTU010000214.1 GCA_027062165.1 Candidatus Altimarinota bacterium | reverse complement strand
TTAAATTTCTTTCTAGCCATATTTTAAATTTTAATTATTTTTGTTAAATTTACCATTTTACAGGAGTAGCTCATCAAGAAAGCAAATGTAAATGTATATGCATAACTTCTTGTCAATGGTCTTTTCCACTATTCATATGAAGTTGACACCCATTCAAATCTAACTCTTTTACTATTCTTCGAGCTACATTAATTAGTCATTCAACTAACCTTAAATCTTCTTTATCATCAATTAAATGAAAACTCTCAATATGTTTCTTTGGAATAATTAAAATATGAATAGGAGCTTTAGGATTAATATCCTTAAAAGCTAAATAATTATCATCTTCATAAACTATATCTGCAGGAATTTCTTTATTAACAATCTTACAAAATACACAATTCATTTTTTACTATACTTAAAAATTTAAAAATTATTTTTAATAACTATATCTATTGATGACTTAATCTTAGGAAGTACATTGTACCAAATAGGATATACTTTAACATCCACCGCATCTATTTGAGGGTAAGATAAAATTACTTTTTTAGCTTCGTCTATAGATTTACCAACAACCTCAGCTTTTATTTTATCAATTATTCAATTTTTATCAACATCAAAATTGTACTCTTTTATTACATCAACTTTTATAGGAATCAACCATACATTGTTAGTTATTTTATATCTATCTAATATTTGCAAAGTATCCCTTAAAACTTCTTTCAACTTCATAAGCTTTAAACTTCTTTTTTCAAGATATTTTTCAAATCATTTTTTAACATCTTGCCGACTAATCCAATAATAATCAATATGACCTTTAAGTGTTCAATTTACAACTGCTCTTATATCACCAGGTTTAGCATCAAAACTAATGTTATCAATTCTATAATCTATAAAATCAGAAAAAGATAATAAAATTTTATTTTTATTATTTCATAAATCTTTTAAAATATAATCAATTACACTCTTTTTAAAAGCTTCTTTAAGTTGCTCTTTAAACCTTTCTATATCTTTATGCGTTACTTCACCTTTTCAAATAGTTTCTCATCATTGAAAGTCAGTAATAGCTACAGCATATATTTTATGAAGATGATAACTAGGCGGATATTTTAAAATATACAATTTAGTTCCACTGATTATATTTCATCTTTTTCAAATAATAACTCAATTTACATCCCTAGGTAAAGCTACCAAAGTAGTATAAGCTATACCTGGCTTTCAATCTTTAGCAGGAGGCAGCCTAAACCAATATTTAGATCTAAAAAGTAAACCATCTTCTGTTACAAATTTTGTTCATCATTTGAAGGATATATCTTTATCAGTATAATTGTAAATCTTAACTTGTCATTGAGAAGGTTTGGTAAGATATTTTAAATTTGTAATATTGAAAGTAAGAGACAACATAGTATTTATTCTACTTTTATGTAAGACAGCACTAATTTTATTTGTTTTATAATTTCATGTATATACTACAAAATTATAAACTATACTTTCTACAGAATACGATGGTTTAATAAAAATTTTAGCATGATGTGAAATCATTTGATAAAAAAAATAGAAAATATAACCAACTAATACTATCTCCATTACAAAAATTATATAACTAAACCATCTTCTATTAAAAAGATATTGATGATATATAAAATTTGCTACTAAAAACTTTTTAATCTTTTTAAAAAACTTCACCAAAATATTCTCTTTAGCAACACATTCAATACCCAATTGTTGAAAAAATCTTTTTGTTTTATAATCTGAACAAATAAATACAAAATCAATATTCTTTTCTTTTAATGTATTTAAAAGCTGCTTCCCCCACCAGATATTCTCAAAAAAATTATTATCTTTATCAATTTTTATAAAAACTTTTTTACCTCTAGGTAACTTCTCAATAGTAGAAAATATCTTAAAAATAGTATCCTTTTTTCAAAATTTCAAAAACATTATATTTAAATTATTTTTATTATTATAAATTTTTAACCATATAAGTTCATTCTAGTCTATATCCCAATCTTTCATAATATTTTCTCACTCAAATTCAACTAATAACTGAAAGCCTAGTATATCATTTCTCTTTAGAAATTATCTCTGCCACTCTCATTAATCTACTTCCAAATCATTTATGCTGCACTGGTCATTTATCTCAAATTTTAGCCTGCTGTCAATATACATGAAGTTCCCTTATAATTGCAGTTTTTTTTCATAAACCTTCCCCGTCAATAGCTTCTCCTTTATCTGGCAAAAGTAGTCTTGCAAAACCATACAAATATCACAAAACATCTTCAAATGAAATAAAATACTCTTCACCTACACTAGAAATATATTTTCTGAGTACCAACACTGAAGAAGTAATAAAGTGTTTATTTTCTCTTCAGAACGCTTCAGCCACTCTTCAAACCTCTATACTCTTTTTATTTCTTACTTCTCTACATCTGGTACATAAACACACAAAATTTCTTGGCCATAAATAAATTTGCTCAGTCTCAACTAATTTTTTAAAAACTTTAAGTATTTTATCATCTACATCAACTAAAAAAATATATGTTAAAGTCTGATCTTCTTCTGGTATCTTTTTTAAAAAATTTCTAAAATTGTCTGTAATAATCTCACTAACTCTCTGTGATTGTAAAACATCTATTCAAACTAAATCAGCCCAAAGTCTTTTATAAAACTTACCCCAAACTTTCTTAAAATTCTCTTCAGAATTTCTTCGAAGTTTCTCCAAATTTTCTTTTCTTTCTTTCAAAATTAATTGCCTCAAATTTGTAATATCTGCTCAAGCTACAATTTCAGTAGAAGGTATATCTCTAACTAATCTCTTTATCCTTGTATAAGGAGGGATAATTTTATCTTTTACTTCATTTATGATAAATTTCAACTCTTTTTTAGTCAAAGGCTTATATTCTCATTTTTTATAAAGTTCAAACAATTCTGTATTAGGCAATACAGCTGTAGGATAAAATTTTATTTCATCAGGCTTGAAATACTTACTAGAATAAGCCATTTTCATTGTTCAAATATCCTTTTCCACAGAAGACTTATAAAGTCAAGGCATAAAATGAGCAGAAATTTTGAATCAATATTGTCTCATTTTATGAAAAGCTTCAGCTATTTGCTTAACGGTATGTCCACGTTTGTTTGCAACTAACACATCGTCATAAAGAGATTGTACACCCATTTCAATTCTTGTTACTCAAAGCTTTCTCCAGAATCTAGCATTTTCATCATTTACGAATTCTGGTCTAGTTTCTATTGTAAGTCAAATAATCCTATGAGAAGCAGTCTCATTAATTTTTTGTGCTTCTTCTAAGGTTTCAGAAAATTTTATATCAAATTTATCATAATCAATAGTAAACCTTGCTGCCTTTGGATTAAGTTCATCTATTTTAACATATTTTAAAAATTCATCAAAAGTATTACAAGCATCATAAACTCATTTTATAAACTCAAGCTTATATTCGTAAGGATAGGCATCAAAAGTTCATCATAAAACTATCATTTCAATTTTATCTGTCGGATG
>JAMOTU010000213.1 GCA_027062165.1 Candidatus Altimarinota bacterium | reverse complement strand
TATGTTAACAAAATATATTTATATCTATCATTATTCTTATCTTTAACAACTCAAATATTATAATTTATTCATATTGGACTTGATATAGGAATTTTCACTAAAATAATCTCATTTTTATAGCTTAATCATTTTAATATTCTCTCTTCATCTTTTTGAAAGTCTAAAAAATCACTTATTATCAATATGACATGTCTTTTAATAAATCTCTTTTCTAGCTCCAAAAAATATTTTAAATTAGTTATATAAAATTTAGCATTTAAATTTAAATTTTTTTCTAAACTTTTTATATAAAAATATAATTTATCTAAATCATTTCACAAACGATAAACCTTTATTCTTTTATTATCTGGTAAAAAACCAATAACATTAATTCAATTTTTTTTAGCAAATATAAAAAAATCTAATAGAAAATCTTTAACTTTATCAATATTGGCTTTCTCATCTCCTCATAAGAAATTCTTATTTACATCGACAAATAAATGAACATCTATATCTCTTTCCTGACGAAAAACATTAACAAACAATCTACCATATTTAGCAGAAACTTTCCAATTTATATATCTAGGATCATCTCAATAATAATATTGTCTTATATCCTCTATTTCTAGCCCCTCTCATTTAAAAATAGTTTTAAACATTCCAAAAAAATTTCACGCTAACAACTTCCTTAATTTTAATTCTATTTTATTTTTCATAAATTATGAAATAGATTTTAAAAATTTAGATATTAAATTCCCTCAAGGAAAAGAAGAATACCAACTAGCTGCTTTTTCCAAATCATCATTAACTCTTATAAGTGCTAACTTACGACCTTTATTAGCATTTCTTACAAATATATCTTTTGTATCCAAATTTTTCTTATTATTTAAAACTATCTGTTTCAAAGAAAACAATTGAGATTTAGCTTGCATTAATATTTTCTCCTTTAACTTTTCTATTTTTTCCGAAATTTCCTTGAGTTCTTTATCGTTTACAGCTTTTAATACTTCAGTTTGTAAATTTTCTATATCTTTCAATAAACTCAAATTATCATTTTTCTCTTCTCCTTCTTTGTTTATTTCATTTTTTAAACTTTCTAATTCAGCTAATATTTTCTCTTTGCTTAAATCTAAGCCTTCTTTATTTAAACCCTTTTCGTTAAACATTTTTTATACCATTATTTTTTAAAATATTTTTCATTAAAGATATATTCTTTTTATAGTCACTTCTAACAGGAGATATTATTGCTATCAATGCTTTATATCAATTTAAATCTATAAGTCAATAAAATATTACTATATGATCAGATTCTTTTCAACGAATAAAAGTATAAGACAATTCTCATTGTCTAATCTTTGCCTTTGATAAAACGTCTATAATCTTCTTTGTCTCAATATATTCTACTATTCTTTGAATAACTCAATATTCTTCTTCTATATTTTCTCTTTTTAAAAGATTTTGAATACCTAAATAATAATATTCATCATTCTTTAAAAAACCAACTACTACTCAATCAGCTAAAGTACCAACCTTTTCTACTAATTCTCTTAAATTATTTCTTACAATATTTAAATTAACCTTTTTCTTAGTATTTCATGTTTGTTTTAAAATCTTATCAATATAGTAAGAAAATCCTTTCAATGTAGGAACTCTTCATGCACCAAAATATGGCTGAAAAACATAATCCAAAGATTCTAAAATATTCATATATTTTCTCAAAGTAGAAGGAGCCATATCTAAAAGATTCATTCTATACAAAATTTTAGAACCAATAGGCTCTCATCTTTTAATATAAAGATCTACTATAATTTCTAATAACTTTTCAGTTCTTTCATCTAACATGGCTTTAAATTTAACAATATAAATATTCTCTTTGACTTTTTCATTATTTTTAATATTATACTAATTACTTTACAAAAAAAAACAATATAAAATGTTCATTCACCTTCATTGACATAGTCATTATTCTCTATTAAAAGCTATTTGAGAACCTAAAAAAATAGTAGAAAAAGCTGAATCACTAAATATGCCTGCCATTGCTTTAACTGACTATGACAATTTATATTGAGCAATAGAATTTTATGAATATTGTATCAAAAACGAAATAAAACCAATTATATGAACAGAATTAAGTTTTACATTCAACTACAATAATTTAAAATTTTCCAAAAATATAGAAACAAACTATATCACTCTATTAGCTAAAAGCTATACGTGATATAAAAACTTAATTAAATTAATATCTATTGCTCAAACAAAAGGACTATATCAAAATATACCTTATATTGATATCAATATTTTAAAAGAATTTTCAAAAGATATATTTATAATCCTAGGCTGACTTTATTCTCGAATATGAAAATTGATAAAAAATTCTAAAAATTTAGACTTAATAGCTGAATATATTAAAAAATTTACAGATATTTTTTGAAAAGACAACATTTTAATAGAAATACAACCTCAAAAAATAGATACATACAAAAATCTAAACAGACACTTACGAGATTTAGCAAAAAAATTAAATTTATTAGTAATAGTTAACAATAATTTTCACTATATTTCAAAAGAAGACAAAGATGCTTTAGGAATATTAAAAGCTATAGATAAAAATGACTTTTATAATCCCCTAGAACACAATCCAATTGAAGAGCAACATATAATGTCAGAAGAAGAAATTAAACAACTTTTAACAGAATACCCTTTTATACCTATAGATATCTTAAATAATAACAAAATTATTGCAGAAAATATAAACATAGAAATACCTCTATGACAAATATTGTTTCCAAAATATGAAGTTAAAAGAGAAAGACAAGAAATATATAATAAATATAAAAATCAATTAATTGATACAACTTAAATATATTTTTTCAAATATTCTATCATACATTTTTGAGTTTCATCCAATTTTATAGACATCTTACTCAACTTATCTAAAAACAATCTAAGAATATAACCATTTTTATATCTTGAAGCCTTTTTTACTTTATCCTTAAAAAGATCCTCTTTTTTATCCATCAAATACTGAAACAATCTTTCAATAGTTTCATCTACTATAAGTTGTGCTAACTGAGAAAGTTGTTGATATATTTCCTGTAAATCTACCTTTTCTTCTAGAATTTCTGTAGCAGATACCATTGTTTAGTTATTCACAGATTAAAACTATTCATTTAATTCTGTCATTATATTCTCCCCAACTACCCCAAACCAATTTATTTTTGTTAAAATCATAATATAAAATTCAAAATCTAGACTTTGTAAACTTATCCTTTATTAACAAAATTTTATTTTTAACATTAGTTTCATTAAAAATATTAGCCAAATAAATATATACTCAAGATGTACTTATTTTATAATCCTTAATAAAAGGATAAAATTTATCAACAGAAACCACTTTTCTATATCACATTGCTTTACACATATCATCAAAAAGATCTATATACTTCTTATTACTCTTCTTTAAATATGCTATTATTGAAAGTAAATTTTGAATTTGATTCATTTTTCAATCTAAAATAA
>JAMOTU010000212.1 GCA_027062165.1 Candidatus Altimarinota bacterium | reverse complement strand
AAACCTTCAGATGGGTCTCTTTGAAAAGGTGGAATATAAATATCATTTGTAGGGACCATTTTAAATTCAAATTCATATCCCTTAATAGGTTCTTGATATTTAAAACCTTCCATAATGTGCCTCCTTTAAATGTTTTTATTCTCTAGTTTAAATATAACTAAAGTTACTTTTTCGTCAAATAGTATAATTAAAATTCAAAACTATTAAAATTAAAGACCATCTAAGGAGCGAATCATGAAAGTTCTGTGTAAATATAAGAAGAATTGGGCTTTATATTTTTTAATATTATACATTTTAATAGGTTTATTTATCCAATATTATGAAATTTCCCAATTTAAATCTTTACCATCCCCTCTGTATGGAGGAGATTACTATTATCAGATGGGTGTAATACATCACATATTATTTGGAGGAAATCCATTTAAAAGTTCATCTATGTTAAATGGGATACCTGGATATTTGCCTTTATATGCTTTAATAGTTGTATTCTTTATAAAAATATTTAATTTAAGCACTATAAAAGGTCTATTTATAACCTCCTATTTTTTGTTTGCTATCTCTACTATAATTTGGTTTTTCCTTTTTAAAAAATTGATAAAGGATGATATGTTATCTCTTATTTTAAGTATATTAGCAAATCCCAT
This sequence comes from Candidatus Altimarinota bacterium, assembly GCA_027062165.1. Classification (GTDB taxonomy): domain Bacteria; phylum Patescibacteriota; class Gracilibacteria; order Absconditabacterales; family Absconditicoccaceae; genus JAMOTU01. Next base: position 2,907 of record JAMOTU010000212.1, on the reverse strand, counting down.
AACATCTTACCCCATATTAAAATACACGCATTTTACTCATCAGATTATGATTCCCTTATTCTTACTATCTTTATACTTATCTTTTTTTGAAAACTTAAATTCAAAAAACTTTATATTTTTGGGAATAATTTATGGACTACTAGCTTTATCTCATACTGTAGCCTTTGTGGGAGCAACAATTACCTTAATGGTATTTATACTATATAAGATTTTTTTTGAAAAAAACATAAGAAACTTTTTCAAAAATATATTTTTACTGCTCCTGTTTGGAATACCAGTTGCATTAATATACTGGTATAAACCAATTTTTACTTATCATCTCAAAAGTAAATATGATAGATTACATATGGATATTATAGATTTTGGAAAACTAACTGTAAAAATAAATTTTCTATTGGATACCATTAAAAGTTACTTTTTTGATTTTTCAAATATTACAGCAAGTATAGAAACTATACTTTTATACCTAGGTATTTACTACACAATTGAGAAAAGAGATAAAACCTCAAAATTTATATTGCTTATAACAGTAAGTTCCTTTATAGCAACATTTTTATATTTTATAACAGAACCTTTATTTAACATTAATTTTGTTCCTCCATATATGTCATATTTTTATATCTGGACTTCAAAAATTTTACTGGCAGCTGCAGGTCTTAAATATATTTTTGAAATTTTAAAAAGTAAGTATCTTTTACAAAATAATTTGGAAATCTATATAAAAACCGCTTTAGTATTGATTTTAACTTTAGTTAACGTAAAAAATTTTATGGATAAAGTAAAAAATGATAGATGGTTCAAGGTAGCAAAATATCCTTTACCAGATATATATGTAAAACTATCAAAATTTATTATAAATAACTCTAAGGTTAACGATGTAATACTTTCTAATAAAGAACTTAGCTTTGTAATAAATGCACTCACAGGTAGAAAATTAGTAACAAATAGATGGGCTCAGCAAAATGATCCGTATATAAATCTTCCACAAAGAGATATGGAAGCTTCAGTAATACTTTATGGAAATAATACTAAGGAAATACTAAAATTATTAAAAAAGTACAACGTAAAATATTTTTACTGGGATATAAATTGGATTAGATTAGAATATCAATTTGATAAAAAAGGTAGAATAATAAATATATTTGATCCTCTTCTAACATACGATACAATGCAAAATAGAAAATATCTATCTTCAAATAATGTTAAATATATCGCAACAAAATTCTACATAGATCCAGCTTGTAGAAATGAAAATGTAAGAAAATTTAATGTTTTACTTATATCTTTTGAAAATTATAGAAAATTTTATCATCCATGGAGTTATAACTTAGATAAATATCTTATTCCTGTTTGGAGTTATAATGCTGGTGGAAAAACACTTGGAATTTTATTTAAAGTTAAGTATAAGTAAAAGGAGACAACATGAAAAAAGTTTCCATAATTATACCTGCATATAATGAGGAAAAAACAATTGAGAAAATTTTAAAAAAAATAATTAGCGTAAAACTACCTTTAGAGAAAGAAATTATTGTAGTTAATGACGGTTCAACAGATAAAACTAAAGAAATATTGGAAAATCTAAAGGAAAAATACAATATAAAAGTTATTCATAAAATTAATGAAGGAAAAGGCAGTGCTATAAAAGAAGGTCTAAAGCTTGCAAATGGTGATATAATTATCATCCAAGATGCAGATTTAGAATACGATCCAAATGATTACATAAAATTAATAGAACCAATATTAAAAGGCGAGTCTAAAGTGGTTTACGGTTCGAGACTGAGGAAATTTAGAAAAAATAAATTTTCTCACATATCCTACTTAATTGGAGGAATTATAGTTACATTAATAACAAATATACTATATAAAGTTTTTTTAACAGATGAACCAACAGGTTATAAGGTTTTTCATAAAGATTTAAAGAATATTCTTATTAACGCCAAAGCCAATAAATTTGATTGGGAACCAGAAATAACCGCAAAAATCTTAAGGAAGGGTTATAAAATTATTGAAGTTCCTATTAACTATTATCCTCGCAAAAAGTCCGAGGGAAAGAAAATAAGATGGAGAGATGGATTAGATGCTATTTTAACATTAATTAAATGGAGATTCAAAAAAATAGAATGAAAAATAAAATTTCAAACTTAGTAATTTCATTTTCTATATCCGCAATTGCTGTATATATTTTTCTAAAAAATATAAATATAGGAAAATCTTTAGAAATTTTAAAAAATTCTAATTTTTATTTTATAGCATTAGCATTATTAAGCTTTTACGTTTCAATTATAGTAAAAGTTATAAGATGGAATTTCTTTGTAAAACTTCTTGATAAAAATTTTAAAAAAAAATCTGCACTTATAAGCTATTATTTAACCTTATTCTTTAACGCTATTTTACCAGCAAAAGCAGGTGAAATTTTTAGGATATATTTCGTAAAAATTAATTCAAAAATAAAAGCCAAGCAGCAAATTTTTTATCTTATTATCTATGAAAGAATTTTGGATTTATTTTCTATTGCATTTATTTTAATACTACTTTTCCTTACTTTAGTAAAATCTTTTTATTTTCCGTATAAAGTAAAATTAGAAATACTTTTATTTTTTATCCTTATTCTTACGACACTATTTATTATTTTATTTTACAAATTAAAAAAGAAGAAAAATAATTGCTTGTATTTATTAGAGAAGACAAATAATGATAAAATATTAAAGTATATAACAAATTTGATTTTTATAACAGAAAAAATTGAATTAAGATATAAAATAAAATTTCTTGTTTTATCTTTACTAGCCTGGACGCTAGAAGGTCTTACATTTTATTTTATACTTCTTAGTATAAACGTGAAAGAAAATGTGTTTTTTTCAATTTTCATTGGACTTTTATCTGCTTTGCTTACTGCTATTCCATTTA
>JAMOTU010000211.1 GCA_027062165.1 Candidatus Altimarinota bacterium | reverse complement strand
ATAACAGCAATTTATCCTGGTGTTGATGCAAATACTATTGAGGATCAAGTTACACAAAAAATAGAAGATAAAATTACTTCTGTTAAAAATATTTCATCTTTTAAATCTGTTTCAGCAAATAATGTAGCTGCTTTAACAGTAGAGTTTAAAAGATGAACAGATAAAAATACAGCTTACAATGATTTAAAATCGGCTATTGATGATGCAAAGGTGGAAATACCAGATTGAGTAAAAGTTAAATTAAAAAGTATAGATTTGATAAATATTCCGGTTTATACTTTTTCTGTTGTTTGAAATTTATATCCTTCACAGCTTTATGATAAAGTAAGATTTTTAGAAGATGATATAAAAAGAATATCCTGAGTAGATAAAGTTGAAGTTATTTGAAAATATATTCCAGAAGTTCATATAAAATTTGATTATGAAAAACTAAAAAAATATAAGCTTTCATTTCAATCTATTATTTGAATTGTATCTCAATCAATTTCTAAACAACCAGTTGATAAAAAGGAATTAAATTGACTTTTGTATTCTTTTGAGGTTAAAACTTATAATTTGAGGTCAGAAGAGTGTAAAGAGGTCAGAGGAGAAAATGATATAATTTCAAAATTGGAATGTTTTAAATCTCAACTAGAAAATTTACCTTTGATAAATCAGAATGGAAATATTTTAAGATTGAAGGATATAGCAAATGTGTATGTAACACATCCTTTTTATAAAAAAGAAGCATTTGTAGATGGAAAATCAGCTATAACTTATATGGTATATAAAACTCCTTGAACAGATATGTTAAAATTGGTTGATAAAATTAAAGATTATTTAAACACTAAGCAAGCTTATTTTGAAAAAAATAATTTAAAATCTGTTGAAATATCTACAAGGACAATTGAAATAGAAAAAACATATGATACATTTATTAGTAATTTTCGGCAAACTGCATTGATTATACTTATTGTAATATTTTTGTTTATAGGGCTTAAAGAAGCAGTTTGAATATTTTTTGCTTTTCCTTTGGTTTATTTGATTACTTTTATTATATTAAAGGCTATATGATATACTTTTAATAGTATAGTAAGTTTTTCTCTTGTTTTAACCTTGTGAATTATGGTTGATAACTTGATAGTTATTATAGAGTGATTTGAAGATGGTGTAAAACAATGATTGAAGAAATACGAGGCTATAGCTTATTCAGTAAGTACTTATTGGAAGGCACTTGTTGCTTGAAATCTTACAACTATTGCTATGTTTGTTCCATTAAGTTTTATGCTTTCTGGAAAAATTGGTGAGTTTATGAAATATTTACCAACTACTATAAATACTACTTTGGTTATTTCCTTAATTGTAGCTATAGTGTTTTTACCTTTGATTTTAACTTATATTTTTAAAGATAAGCCTGTTTTAAGAGACAATTGAAATTCTTCTGAAAATAAGGTTATAAGCTTTGTAGTTTGAATTATTAGCCAAATACTTAAACATCCTAAAAAAGTTATAGTATGATTGTGGGTACTTTTCTTTGTAGTTATTTTTGCTTTTTGAAAATTTTGAAAAGTGGATTTTATGCCAGCTACTGATAAAAATAATATTTATGTAAACATTACTTATGATAAATCTGTAAATTTGCAAGAGAACAAAAAAATGACTGAAAAAATTTATAAATATGTAAAGGATTTTATGGAGAATTGTAGATGGTATGAGAATAAAGAAAAATGTGATAAAATTGTAAAAAATATTCAGATAAAAATATGAGATTATCAAACATTTGCTCCATTGGATAGAGTAATATATTTTAATGGTTTTAACCCGGATTTAGCAACTATAAATATTTCATTGATAGATTCTGATGATAGACCTGAAAAAGACAATGCAGTAAAAATATATCCAAAATTAAATGCATATTTAAACTCTCATATAACAGAGTTTTGATGAAAAATTAAGGAAATATCTGTTTTTATTAGAAAAAATGGGCCTAGTTCTTGAAAAGATGTATGATTTTATATTGCAGTGAATAAATCTAACTTAACTTGAAATAATTTAAAAGCTTCTGAAATACAGATTTTAGCAAATTCTTATGAAAAATTGTTGCCAAAATTAAAGAAAATTCCTTGAACTTATGCTTGGTCTAGTTCACTAGAATATTCAAATTGAAAAATAAATATAGTATATGATATGGATAAAATAAGACAATTTAACTTATCTGTGTCTGATATAAATTTGTTTTTGCTGAGTTTATATTCGGATAAATGGTCTTATTTGTGAAATTGAGTAAATATTTCTAAGTTAAATGATTTTTGAAAGGACATTATTCCTGTAAAAGGCTATACAATGCTTAATTGAGACTCAAAAAATATAGACTTAAATTCGATTTTGATACCAGGAACAAATATTTATCTTTGACAGGTTGTAAAAAGTATAAAACTTGAACCTGAAATTAAATATTATAAACATCTTGATGGAACATTAGTTCTAAAAATAGAAGCTTATAAACAACCAGATGTAGTTTTATGAGATGTAACAAAACAGATAGAAAAAATAGTGTCTAAGGATAAAAATATAAAATTATATTATGCGGCAGATATAAAAGATATGAAAAATTCTATGAAAGATTTGTGAATGGCATTTGGTGTGTGAATACTTCTGATGTTTGCAGTATTGGTATTAAATTTTGGAAATTATAAACAACCTTTGATAGTATTTAGTGCATTGCCATTATTGTTTATATGAGCCTTTCTATTGTTGATGTTAGCTCAAATTCCTTTTGGTTTTGCTGCTCAACTCGGTATGTTTGGTTTGATTTGAGTGGGAGTAAATAATGCAATTTTGCTTATTGAAAGATATAATGAATTAAAGATGAGTCAGATGAGAAACTCAGATGAGGTCAGATGAGAAATAAAAGTGAATAGTAAAGATGAGATATTGAAGGAAACTGTTAGGTCTAGAATTAAACCAGTATTTTTGACAACTTTGACAACTATTTTGTGATTGATTACATTGGCAGTTAAAGATGCTTTATGGGGTAGTTTGGCTTTGTCATTTATGTGATGATTGATGGTGTGAACTATTATTACTTTGATTTATATTCCAGCTATGTTGAAAATTTCTAAAGATTAAATTTTATTTTCTAAAAAATATCGTATGTATTCATTAGCTTTATGATGAGGAGCTGCTAGATGATTTATTCATTTGGGAGTTTTGAAATATTTGGAAGAAAAAAATATAAAAATTACAGAAGTTTCTGGAACAAGTATGGGGGCTATTATAGCCTCTTTTGTTGCTATTTGAAAAAATGCTGATTATATGATAAATTTTGCTAAAAAAATAAATTATTTTTCTTTGGTAGATTTTGATTTTAAAATGTGATTATTAAAATGAGAAAAAATTGAAAAAATGTTCAGAAAGGAGTTTTGAGATATAAATATAGAAGATTGTAAGATTCCTTTGAAAATTGTAGCTACAAATATAGAAGATTGATTGATTCATATATTCACAAAGTGAAATTTGGTAGATGCTATGAGGGCTAGTTTTTCTTTGCCAGGAGTTTTTGTTCCCAAAGAAATAGATGGGATAAGTTATGTAGATGGTGGGATTAT
>JAMOTU010000210.1 GCA_027062165.1 Candidatus Altimarinota bacterium | reverse complement strand
TATTCTTCAGACATTCTTCAGATTTTCTATTCATAATATTAATTCATAACTCCCACCTTCTCCATAGGCAAATACTGGTACTCCCATAGCTAGAGCTTCTGCTGTAGCTAGTCAAAAACTTTCTTTTGTTAAATTGATTAATCATCTAGACTGGCTAACAATTTTAGCTAATATTTCTTTATTTTGTATTTTTCATAAAAAGATAATATTTGGTCCAGCTTTTGTTTTAAGTTCTTCTTTATCAGGTCAATCTCAAATTATTAATAAATTGTCTCCTGTTTTGTTGAATAAATTAATAATTTTATCTAGTTCTTTTGCAAATTTGACAGTTCTTCATACAAACACAAAATAGTCTAAAATTTTATTTTGGACAGACCGATTGATGAATATGTTATCTATTTTAGGGTATATAACTTTTCAAGTTTTTCGTCAATAAATTTTTTTAGCAGTTTTTTGTGTATAATAAGAGTTGTAGAAAATTTTTACTTTTGAATCGTTAATTAATCTTTTACTTTTTTTAAGATCCCATTTTCTTAGGACAGAAGCTGTTATTTTGAAAATTTGTCTTTTAAAGAATCAAAACTTATTTAAATATTCTTCATACATTTCCCATATATATTGCATAGGAGAGTGAAGATATAATGTTATCTGTTTAGCAGAATTTGGTAAATCTATATTTTTAGCTATAGCAAAAGAAGAAATAAAAACGATATCAGGATTAAATTTTTTTATTTTTTTAGATAAAATTTTTTGTAAAATTGGAAAGAAAGGGAGTAAATTACGATAATTTGTAGAGGGAAGAGATCAGAAGATGGTCTGAAGAGGTCTGAAGAGAATTTTGTTGTTTTCATTTACTAAGAATATATATTCAACTGGAATATAAATATTATTAATTTTTATTCTTCAGATTTCTTCGGAGTTTCTTCAGATTTTCTTTCATCTAAAGAAAGTAGTAAAAATCCTAAATTCAGCATCAGGATATTTTTCAATATAATTTTTTATCCAGTCTTTTAGAACTTGTTCTGCTCATCATTCTTCAATTATTCGGTCGTGAACGAAAGCGATTTTCATTGCTAAAATAAGTTAAATATTAATATTTTTTCTAATATTTTTAGATATTTCTTTTATAAAATGTTGGAAGGTTTCTCTTGTAGTGAGCTTATTGATTAATTTATTATTTAATAAAATTTTTTTTGTTTTTATTTTAATTTCATTGAATAAAATTTTCAATATAGTTGTATTAAATATAGACAGTTCGACAATTTCTCAAGAGTTGGACAATTTTTCTAAAATTAATTTTCAATCTCAAAAACTACCCAGATGGAAATTTATTGGTATAAGGAATTTTCTTTCAATTGTATCTTTTTTTAACAATTCTATAATATTTGATATTTTATATAGTGATATAGGGAATTGAGAAAAATTGTATTCACTTTTAGCTCATACTACCTGAGAATATAAAACAGTATAAATTTTATAGTTTTTGGAAAAGAAATCATAACTTTTCTCAAATACATCTACTGGCATTGTTGGAGCATATAGAATGTCAGTAATAATTTTAATATTAAATCCTCAAGCTTGTAAGATTCTTAAAACTATATCTGCACAATTAAAATTGTATTTATTCCAAAGTTTTCAATTTTTAAATTCATTTTCTATATTTTCAATTTCTTTAATCATTTTAGATAAGTTTTTTTTAGGTATACCTTTAACTCTTAGTCATATACTATCTCTTCAATATGCTACTCAAAAATGACTAACAAAATTCATATTTGGAGATTTAGATTTTACTCCATAGAGATAATCTCATAATGACATTGGATGAAGCAAATACTTATCTATACCAGGTTTTGCTAAATGATTTATACTATATACTACTGAATTTATTTTTATACTTATGTGTCAAAATGGATTTTCCCAAACTATTTTTTGAGGAGTTTTAGAAGTAGAATAAGATAATATAATTTCTATATCAGATGGGGCTAATTTGTTTAGTAGTTCTAATTTTTCTTCTATATATTTTACTTTACTTCAATTTTCTTTTCAGAAGTTTTTAGGTAATTTGTATAAAGGAGGTGTGGAGTTGAAAGTAAAATCAACAATTAGATCAGGTTTTATTTCTTTTTTTAGATTTTCTTGTTTTTTTATTATGTTTATTTTATAATTTTCATTATATAAAATATTTTTGAGAGTAGATCCTATGTTTTGATAATTTTGACATAATTTTGCTAGTCCTTCTTTTGAAGAAAAAGTAGCATTTTCTTTTTCGTGTCAAGTTGTAGATCATACTAATATGATTGGTTTGTTAAACATTATAGCTTCTGATATGGTAAGACCTCCTGGTTTTGTTATTAATATGTCTGAAGATTTCATTAATTTAAGTGTAGTTTTATGGTCTAATAATCAAAATACTTTTAATGATATGTTAGCTGAAATATCTTTATAATTTTTTAAATATTCTTCCATTTTTTTATTTTTTCCACATACAGCTATAATTTGTAGTTTTTTTTCATCTTTTTTGAAATTGTTAATTATAGAATTTATTATTTTTATATAATCTATAGCCCCTTCCTTTCCTCACAAGATTAAAATATTGTAATATTTTTCATTTAATCATAGGGATTTTAAAAAGTGTTTTTTATCTAATTTTTTTATTTCTTCATCTATATAAATGGGCATTCCTGTAACTTCTACTTTGTCTGGATATATTCAATATTTTAACCATTCTTTTTTTAAAGCTGGATGTGCTAAAAATGTTTTATCTAATCTGGCTGATATTCTAGGAAAGTATCCAATAAAATAATCTGTATGTAACCATCATATGTTTTTATCTAGCAATAATCATTTTTCACGAAGAATAGCTAATACTTGGGCTGATCAATAATGAGTAGATAAAATAGTATCTGGATTAATAGTGTTTATATATTCTTTGATTTCTTTAATAGGATATTCTTTAGGTAAATTTTCTAAATTTATTGCTTTTTTGCCATTTTCGTTGAAAATTTTAAAAAAGTTGTCAAAACTTTTAGGAAAGTTTTTGACTACAAACCAATAAAGTTTTTCATCTATTTTTTTAACGAAAGGATTCATAAAATCTCTAATGTCTTTTAAAATGACTGTTGTATAAGGATTATATTGTAATATTTTTTCTTTTATTGCCTTAGCAGCACTAAGATGTCAGTTTCATATTGAAGAATAAAAGATTAGAACTTTTTTTGATTTCATAATTTATGTTTTATTTTATAAAATTCTGATATCTTTGAATTTTTTTTTAATTCATAAATTTTCTAATTTGTAATTTATTTGTTCTAAAAGTTGTTTTTTTGTAAGATATAATTTAAATTTTTGGTCAGGATTAAGATTTTTGATATACAAAATATTGTTTTTTTCTACTCATAGTATTTTTTTATTGAAAAATTGACCAATTATTTTTAAAGCTAATTCTGCAGATGATATTTTGATAAGTTTCTGCTTTTGTAATCTTTTGGTTAGTAAATGTTGTATACTTTTCATTTAAAATATTGATTTTATAGTTTAAATTAATAGTTTTAATATAATTAAATTTAATTTTTAAACAATATGAAATTAT
>JAMOTU010000209.1 GCA_027062165.1 Candidatus Altimarinota bacterium | reverse complement strand
AAATGATCTAATACATTTTTTAAACCAGCAACTCATTTTTTATAATCAGATACTCCTATGTTGTTATAGATTTCTTCTATCATTTTATTTTCCTCTTCTCTTTCTAATTCAGATTCTACTTCCAATACCATATCTCTTATTTGATTCTTATTTGCTTTTGTGTAGTTACCTGTAATAATTTTAGCCAAAATATTTTTTAAATCATTATGCAGCTCTTCCTCTACAATATGCTTCATTTTTTCAGGGACAAACACAACCAATCTATCATATCACAATTTTTCTTTTAAATGAACTAATTCATTACCTAATTTATTAACATATCTTCTTAGCACACCTTCTTCAGCGTCTGCATTTTCATACATACCACCTCCTGGTGCCGCATCCCTTGGAAACCATCAATATTTATCTTTTGTTCACCAAAATTCCCAAAAAGTATCCAAAACTTCTTCTATTTTTCTAATATCTCACATATATTGAATATATACTTGTGCTTGCCTTTTATCTAATACTAACACTAAAAATTTTTTGTATTCATCCATATAACCTAATAGCGGCTTCACAACAGCTTGTTTTTCAAAATAATATCTATTTTTCACAGGTCTAGGTAATTCTACAATCTCCCACATATCTGTGTCTCCTCACAAAAACATTACAACTCCATTTTTCAAATGTCTAAAATTACCTTCAATCCATTCTAAAGCTTCTTCCTCGTAAGATTCAACCATCTTTTTCAAAATCTTGCTATTTTTAACATCTTCTCTATGTTTTAATTCTTGAAAAAAATCTTTTAAAATACCTCTAGCTCTTTTTTGAGCATCAGGAGTTGTCTTTGAAGTATCTAAATAAATAGTTATAACTGGAATCTCATGTATCTTTTCTCAAAATTCTCTTATTCATTCTCTATCAAAAAGATCTAACATTTTATAAACAATATTAAAATATAAATTTTATTGTTCGAATGATTTAAAATATAAATATATACTTTTTATTTTCAAGCAATTTTCATCAGTAAATTGACTTTTTTTCTTATATCCTTTCAATGAAATTTTAATATTTTATCTGAAATTATTATTCATCGTCATTTATCTCATAGTTTTTTCTTCTTCGAAACCATAATTGGTATCCAAATAAACTTTAAAACTTTTTCCAGTAAATCCCCTAACTTATTATCTAGCATTTTTTCTATAATTTTTTTCATCATTCCTTTTCAAAAAATAGGCTTAATTCACAAATTAATACTTTGTGTTAAAGGATGTTTATAAAGTATTTGTCTAATCCATTTATTTTTCTCAAAAATCAAATTTCTTTCCTTTTTACATTCACTATAAAGTAATACCAAATGACTTATCCAATAAACTAAATATCGATCTATAGGTTTTAAAGAAATATTATATAAATTAACACTATCTTCCTCTACAAAAAAATTTAGATCAATTTTACCTCATTGTTTTTTTCTAATCCATATCAAATTAAAAAAAATTAATATCAAAATAGAAAAAAATCTACATAAAAATAATCTATTTTTTTTACAAATAATAAAAAAATCTATATCACTATTTTCATTTACTACCCCGAAAGTAATACTATTAGAAAGCCGTATTTGCTTCACAAAAGGCAAATTTTTAAAAAGCCATCAATATTTTTCGAGTTTTTTGATATAACTTTGTAATACTATATTATCTTTAAAATCAACTTTTGAAAAATCAGGATAAACGACTACATTTTTCTTTGTTAAAGAGTATATATCTTCAACAGGTTCAAAGCACTGTTTATTATTTGGATAAGGATATTTCATAACTTTATAAAAATCTGCTTTCATCAAAATAACAAAATCTAAATAAAATAAATCTACTTTTTCAATTCTTTTTCTTCTTTAATAAAATCTAACACAAAAAATATAAAAACTAATCATAAAGCAAACCAAATTACATAATCTAATCCTATTTTTAATTTTTCTATAATTATCTTTCCGAATACACCTACCAAATATCCTATAACAACCCTAGGGACCACATAAAAAAAACTACCAAGCAATGTTCATAAAATATATTTAGTTTCATTATATTTCCTAGCACCCAAATGTAAGCCAATAATAGGTCTTGTAAAACCTAAATTTATTAACAAAGGAAAAGCCAAAAGATGATACTTGTCTATATATTTGTCTACTTCTTTAAAATAATCTTCCAAAACAGGAAATTTTTTTATAAACTTATCTAAAATTTTCCTATAAAATTTTCTACCTATAAAATATCATACCAAAAGTCCTCAAAATACACCTAAAAAAAATAATAAAGCTGAAAATAAAAACAAATATACTTTCTGGTGAATAAAAGCAAAATAAGTAATACTTATAATTTCCATAGGTATAAAAAAACCAAAAATACCCACTGTTTCTAAAAATCAAAAAAAAGCGATTATACCTGGAATCCAAACAAAATAGTATTTCGAACACAAAAGATTATTTCAAAATTGATCAATTTTATCTATCAAATTATTAAACATTGTCTAACTTAATATCTTGTAAAATTCAATCAACATCTTTGAAAACAAGTCTATAAGCTGTCAATTTTAAAGGAGAACTATCTTTTTTTCAATAAAGATAATCTCATTTGATAGGTAATCATTTTTGAGCTAAATGATATCTAATTTGATGTGTTCTTCAAGTCAAAATCTCTATATCTAAATTGTCTTTATAAACTCATAAAATTTTTGTTATTCAAATTTTAGGAATATAATATGGCACCTTAGGCCTTACCTCTTCTATGATATAGTATGGAAATTGTTGAACAGAATTTATAAATTCTTTTCCTTTATTAGTTATATTTACTTGTGCTTTATAAAATTTTTTTAGAGGAATACTATTTTCAAGTTGACGAAGTTTATCAATATTATAACTTAAATTATTTAAAAAATTTTCCACTAATTGAGATTTTTTTTGAAAAAGATCTTTAAAATATTTTAATCATCTCTCAGTTTTTACTACAATCATCAGTCAATCAGTTTCTTTGTCTAATCTATGAATAAGTCAAGCCCTTATAAAATTTTTTATACTAGGCAAATCTTTATATCTGTGATACAAAAATCAAACTACTGATGGAGTTTTAATATCCCATACACTATTTGGATGAGATAAAACTCATTTTGGTTTATAAATAACAAGATAGTCTTGCTTTTCTAATAAAATAGGCAAATCTATTTTAGGCGCTTCTTCTAAAATAACTGGTTCCAAATATCTTTGTAAATTGTCTATTTGTATAATATCTCCTTCTTTTAATTTATAAGATTTTTTAACTAGCTTTCCATTTACCAAAATACCTCATCTTTCAAAAATATGTTGAAAAAAATTTCTAGAATAATCCTGAAATCTTTTAGTTAAAAATTTATCAATTCTTTGTCAAATATAATCTTTATCTACTATTATTTTTTCCATCATCTAAAGTATTATCATGCAAAATTTGTCTCAATTTAGCTAAATCTTCACCATACTTTATCATACCTTTTCTGAAATCCTTATATCTTTTCTCATAAGCTTTCAATACATTTATATGAAAATCTAATTTAGAATTAAATTCATTTTTCAAAATCTTGCTTATCAAATTAGGATATTTTTC